>CBDUOS010000079.1:0-16124 GCA_965368905.1 uncultured Bdellovibrionales bacterium
CAGAATCCGCCAACTGCTGAATTCCGTCTTGAATTTGCTGGTCCACTAAGGGGTCAATACCCGATTCGTCGCCATTGTATCCTGAGGTCGGATCAATATAAGTAGAAGTTTGATAAGCGGCGTTCTGTGCCGAACTTCCTGACATAGCATCGGCAAAAGACATGGCTGCCGCTGCACAGGCAAAAGCATTATGGGGTCCACATTGCGAAGCATACATGGCGCCCATGGCCACACCTAGCATCTGGACACCGCTCCCTTGACTTTGGGCATCGCTGGTTCCATCGAGTCCACCCTGCTGGGTGGTATTAAAACTTCCGGTGTCTCCGAGTTCCTGTCCTTCTTCACCCACCTCGAGTTCCGACTGTGACCCTGAAGAAAGATTGCCGCCTCGATAATCCCCTGGGTTTTCTTCAACCACGCGTGAGTCATCAATCAATAGCTCTTCACTTTGTGCGAAAGCTATAAAAGGACAGCAAAATAAAATGAAAACGAATCGTTTCACTAATTCCCCCCTAATATAAAGATCTTATCGGACCTAGATCCCCGGACCTAAAGCCTAATTAAACCTTATCTATATTATAGGGCCCATCCTATGATTCTCATAAAGACATGTCTCAAACTGTCTCAAAGCGAGACAGTTCCCACGTTAAATTCTCAATTTTAGGCGTAAATTTAATGATCGATGGTAGGCAGTTCCTTATGGCTTTTTGCTCCCAAACTTTCCATTTTTTTTGCCTGTACGACCACTCGAGAATTAAGGCGTTTCAACCCCACATCGTATTGGGCTTGGGCCTTTTTCAGACTGTCTCCCATAGAAAAGTAGGCGTCCATAAAATCACCAATTCTTTTATGAAGCTCTTTCCCGATATTTGAAATCTCTTGAGCATTTTGGTTCAGGCGATCTTCGTTCCAACCGTAGCGAATCACCTTCAACAAACCGACAAAGGTGGGAGGGGTAGCGATTAAGATTTGTTTCTCTAGGGCAAACTCCACCAAATCGGGTTGAGTCTCAAGAGCCGCATACAAGAAAGACTCGTTGGGTAAAAACATGACCGTGAAATCGGCACTGTCTTTAAGATGGTCACCATAGGCTTTGCGACTCAACTTCACCACATGTTCCTTCACTTGTTTCCCGTGACGAATCATTTGTTTATTCTTCTGTTCATCACTGCTGGTTTCTAAAGATTCCAAAAATGCATCGAGTGGTGTTTTAGCATCAACAATAACAACCCGGCCTCCGGGCATCTTAACCGTCATGTCAGGAATCAGTTTCTTGCCGTCCGACTCATTCGTATCTTGCAAAGTGACATCGGCAAATTCAGACATCCCAGCCAGTTCGACACAGTTTTTCAATTGCAGCTCTCCCCACCGTCCTCGCACATGGGGTTTTTTAAGAGCGTCTTTGAGAGCGCGCGTTTCTTTAGATAGGTTTGTACTAGTTTCAACCACTTTTTTAATTTCATTTTCCACCAAGGCATAAGAGCGCTGACGTTCTTTCTCCATATTAGTAACTTCGGTATAAAACTGTTTTAGCGACTCTTTGAGTGGATCAATAATATTATTAATTTCCACTTTCTTTTTATCCAAAGTATTTTCAGCCTGTTGGTTTTGCTTGCCCAACGCCAGTTCGGCCATCTTCAAAAGCTCAGCATTGGACCCTTTTAAAACCTCCTGTGCCGTCACTTCAAAGGCGGCCTTCAATTGATCATTTTTAAGCAGACGTTCACGTAATTGCACCAATTCTTGATAGTGTTTAAGCCATCTCCAAGCTGCGAACACTAAAAGTAAACAAAATGTGAAACCTAGAAATGATAGAAAAATAAGCAATTTGCACTCCCTGAGGGCCTTTTTTTTCAAGGGTACTTTGCCATTTTTTATAAAATATTTTCATAGATTTTTAGTATTCAGCTCTGCGCCACGGTCTTGTTTTTGTGTAATCTTTACATGGCGCCATAAATATTCGTAATTTCTAGTTAATTCCCAAGAAATTCGGCTCGACCAGAGTCCTTCTGTACAATCCGGCTATTCAAATAAAATGCTATAATCTCTATAAGAATTAATACCTTTACAATTTTTGATAATAATTTGAAAAGAGAGTCAGTGCTGGTTCCAAATTGGCACTAAATTGAGGGGTGAACCATAAATTCTGGGGGGGATAAATGGGGATCAAGCAAACAGACATACATTCGTTCATCGAGCCGGAATCGTCAGACTTTTACTACGATACGGCTCGGTCTTTTTTAAAACGTCATTCTAATCCGGAATCACTTTTGATGCAGTTAAAGTCTATGTTGGCTCAGGGCCATCTCGATGGCTGTCGTGACCTAATCCAACTGATTATCCGAGAAGGGCACGTGCTGGCTGACAGCAGTGATGTTTACTTAATGCGTGCCGAAGTAGCGGTTCTTCAGGGAGATCCCAAGGGGGAAGTCATGGCCTGGGTTCAGCAGGGGAAACTTTGTGAGAATTTGAGCACGGAAGTGATCGCGTGGGACGAGCTAATCTATGGACAAAATGCCATTGCTGAAGGCGACTATGTTAATGGACAGTTAATTCTTGAAAAACTGATAGAAAATAAAAATGTGGGACATTTGGCCCAGTTTGAATTGGCCTATCATCTTTTCTGGAAGAACCTGGATGTCGAACGCGCTTTGACTCTTTTAGAGGAAGTCACTCATGACTTTCCGGAATTCATCAAAGCATGGTCTTGTCTTGGGTTCGCCTACAACAAGTTCGGAATGAAAACGAAAGCTCAAGAGGCTTTCTCTCATTGTATCGAGTTGGATTCTGATCCTGAGCGATTGAAGTTTTATAAGTCACAACTGGCTTCTTAATTCACTCTTTGTCTTATTCAGTGTGACTGAGACAAAATCACTGCCATTCAAAATGAAAAAAAGCCTCACGAAATCCGTGAGGCCCAAAGGGAGTCAAACTCGAAATACCGAGAGGGTATGGGCCGAGTTTGTACTGCTAATCAAGAGTGATGTTGAATTCTCCAACAAGCTCCACTTGATCTTGTTCTGATCTAAAATCCACAACAAGATTTTCTCGTTGCGCTTCTGTTAAATTGTTGCCTTGTAAAATGAAATCTTTTTGGTTGAGTTCTTGTATGAATTCATTGTCCAGAATCTCTTCGCCGCGGAAATAAGTTTGCGTAACCAATTGATTGAAACCAGTGGCCGACACCATAAAGTGAATATGAGGTGGACGAAACCAGCCATTCTGCAAATCGGCAGGGTAAAACCCCGGCACAATTGTCTTAAACTCGTACTCCCCTTTTTCACTGGTGGTGGTTTGTCCCCAAGCCTGAAAAAATGGGTCCAACTTTCTTTGAATGGTTGTGCCATCTCTTGGGTCTTTAAAGTCGGCATTGGCAGCGTCACCTTTATGATTGTAACGTCCCGACTCAGAAGCTTGCCAAATAATGACTGTGGCATCTGCCACAGGTTGGCAGTTTTGGTCTTGAATCACACCACGAATAATCACTTGCTGCCCAGAGGCTGTCCCTTTGCGGCCCTTTATATATGTGAGGTCGTTATCATTGGATAGATAGATTGGTACCGACCCATCGGGATTCTCTTTAATCGGATCGACAGGCGACCCAGGCTGCGGAAAAAATGGACCTAGTGTTTGCTCCCCCGTTTTCAAGCCACAGACTTGAGCCACAGATGAACTCGCAGCCAAGGTGCCTGCCGTTCCAATTCCCCACTGAAAAAGTTTTCTTCTAGTTAATTTTGTTTTATCAGATTTCATAGATCCCCCCGTTTTTTGACATTTATTCACTACCAAATTGGGGCCATTGACGGGAGGTGATAAAAACTATAGGAATCATAGGCTATGGCTATACTACCTTCTTTCAATGATATTAACTATTTCCTGGAGGTCTCTGAGACCAAGAACATTTCGCGGGCTGCAGAACGCTTGGGAATCACTCAGCCCAGTTTAAGTTCGGCCATCAAGCGCTTAGAGGACTCATTGGGATCAAACCTATTGATTCGTTCACGTTCAGGGGTACAGCTTACTAAGGCAGGCCTAGAGCTTAAACAAAAGGGTCGGCTTCTATTGATGAATTGGGAGCAACTCAAATCAGACATCAATAAAAGAGAAACTGCCGTTACTGGTGAGTATATCATTGGCTGTCACCCTTCGGTGGCGCTTTACTCACTACCTTACGTTTTGCCAAAACTTCTGCAACAACACACAGAGTTGAATGTAAAGTTAGAGCATGACCTTTCAAGAAAAATAACCGAATCCATTATCAGCTACCAAATTGATTTTGGAATCGTCGTCAACCCTGTAAAGCACCCCGATTTGGTCATCAAAGAATTGTGCACCGACGTTGTTACATTTTGGACCGCAGAAAAACCAAGTGACAATCAAAAAATGGACGACAACGCCATTCTAATCTGTGACCTCAATCTCAACCAAGCGCAAAAAATTATGGGAGATTTTGAAAAGAAGAAAGTGCACTTTCGTCGTCTAGTCCACTCCAGTAATCTCGAAGTGATTACAGAGTTGGTCGCCAAAGGGGCCGGCGTGGGAATTCTTCCGACAAGAGTCGCGACTCGCCATAGATCGTTTGGTTTGAAAGAGTTATCAGCTAAATCACCAACTTTTAAAGACAAGGTTTGCTTGGTCTACCGCGCCGATATGCCACGCTCAAAAAGTCGAGAAGTGATCACAGAAGCTATTCGTTCTGCCTTTTAAAACTCGATCAACCCTAGGTCTTAAAAAGAACAATCATCACGCCCACCAATCCTCAAGATCATTTTTATTGGTTAGATATTCAAAAATTCCATCATTTCTCATCGGTACAGCATGATTTGACCATGTTGGACAAATCCTCAATACTAATCGTATTGGGGATTTTGTATGCACACATTTAAGAGGCTTCGTCTATTTTTTACTAGCTTTGCTTTCCTATTTCTGCTGATCGGTGCTCTCGAATTCCTTACTTCCCTATCTCACCGTGATGTTTTCCCATTTTATTCCTGGGAACTTGGGTTTGGTCGAATCGATTCTGAAGAGCGCTTTTACATAATCGAAATTCTTAGCCTCGACAGTAAGTCCTATGATCCGCCTTTAAAAGCTCGAGATTTTCTGGGTCCCCAATGGCAACATACCAGTGACTATAAGATCGCTAAAGAAATGGTTCGTCAGATGCACAAAACTGTAAAGGGATTAGAAAAAGCTCGTAAAGCCCTCGAAGCAAGAATCTTCGAAAATCAAGGTATTGAGTCAGCTCAGTATCAAATCCGAGAAGTTTTTTATCGCCCTCTTGATTTCTACCGTAGTAACCGAGTTCAAAATGAAAAAGTTAACGTTTATGGGGTCTATAGCTTTGAAAACTAATCAATGGCCCCGCGCACTACGTCAGCGAATTTATCGAGGCTACCAGTCTGAAACTCCTTTTTTACTGTTGCATCGACAGTTTTCCCAGTCAAAAGCGTCGATTCAAATATTTTATGGTTTATTATTGTTTAGTAGCATTCCAATGGTCCGATTGTGGAATGCTGTTTCTGAGCCTGGTCAACTGCACCCCCCAACTTGGTTCATTTTTCTCAACTCATGGTCACCAACAGCATTAGCAACACTTGTTGTAGTGACCCCTCTCATTCTTAGCCTTACTTTTTTTCGACCTCATCTGCAGTATCTACGCCTTCTTGCTTTTCTAAGTTTCCTTCTTAGCTTTGCCTACAAATGCTCTTTTAACAGCAATTACCATGGAGAAATGATTATTCTTTATACCAGCTTCGCATTTGCCCTTGTTCCGACTTGGTCACCCAATCGCAGATCATCTCGTAAAAAACAGCATCTCCATATGCATTTCTACTGGTTTGGACTTTTGCTGTTCCTTCTACCCTACACTCTCAGTGGCCTGTGGAAACTAAGCTGGGGGATGGGCTATCAACTGTTTGCAGCAGAAATGAGTTTTTGGAATATTCAGTCTATGGCAAACATGATCAGCAACTATATTATCCGCACTGGCAATCCCGCGCCATTTTCTGACTTTTTAATTCATCACCCTTGGGTGAGCTATCCCATTTTATTAATCGGAAGCCTTTGGGAAGTCTTTGCAATTCTTCCCTTATTCAGACCCTCGCATTGGCGCCTGACCGCAGTCGCTTTATTCTAGCTACACTTATTAAGTGTCTATATTTTTGATATTGAATTTCACTACCAGATCGCAGCGGCACTGTTTTTTATTTGGACCGTCCCATTGCAAAAAAATAACGTAAGCTGGAAAGATCTAATTTTGGATTTTCCTATTTTGGGTCATTTTCTCTCGCCGAAGTGAAAGTCAAAACTTTAGAATCCTAGTTTTTAACCTTTAAATAGCGACACAAAGCGCAACACCCTGTCGATTTGACTTAAACGAGGAGCTAAAAGGACAATCTGATTATGCCGACTATGGATTTTTCAAAAGACGAAATTCGACCAAATCTTGTTTACCACAGACAACCCCCGGTTTTTGACTCTGAAATCCATAATTTTCAGTCTCAAATCAATGGACACTCCAATGCCGACCCAGCTGAACTATTGGAAGTCTATATCGAAAAGTTTGAACAATGGATTTTGAGTTCAAAACTCAATAATATATCTGGATTAGAAGCTCTCCCCCACCGTGATTTTTGTGTGGGGGTCACTGGGTATTTAGATGATCTTTACGTACGATACGGAAATAGAATACGTTATATATCCGGTGAATACAGCTACCATTGGCGACTCAATGTTGGGAAAAAGATTGAACACTTCTCAGAACTAGTTGCTGGTGATCAATTTATTATCTCTGAACCTTTTGCCTACAGTGGACTTCGACACCCGGAGATCGATGACATCCTTGATCACTGTAATCAAAACAGCGTAGATGTTCACATAGACAGTGCTTGGTTTGGCTGCGTAAGAAATTTTAACTTCAGTTATGATAGCCAATGTATAAAAAGTGCTGGCTTCAGTCTATCAAAAGGTCTGAGCTCAGGACATAACAGAATGGGCATCCGATTTGCTCGAAACCGTGAGCCAGGACCCATTACAATCGTCAATGATTTCAATATGGGTGTTGCTCACTTGATGTGGCTCGGAATCAAGATGATGGAAAAGTATGATAGCGACTTTTTACAAAACAAATATTATAAACTTTATCAGGAACTTTGTCGAAGTATGGGCTTTCAAGAAAGTGGTGCGATTCATGTGGCTATGGGGCCCCACCCCGACGATCAGTCCTTGGTTCCCGTTGGCGTTGGGCCGATTTTAAAGAAATGTTTTTGAAAAAATTCAAACAGTTCTTTCTTAGTAAAAAAGGAGTTCTTCTTTTTTTCTTTTTGTTTCTAGCAATTCAAGTTTTTGAAGCGATCCTGTGGCGAGAAGATTTTCCTTTCAGCAAATGGGGAATGTACTATCGCCTACCGTCGAATAAGAATGTTCTACTAATTCAAACCCGAATTGCAGGACAAAAGATCAGCCTTGAGAGCTTCAAAAACCCCTGGTCCTTAGAAAGAGATCTTCGTGATACGATCAACTACAATGAAGCTCTTCGAGCGTTTGAAAATGGGGAAGAACCACCACCCAAGTGGCTCAATACGATGACAAAGACTCAACAACAGAAGGTAAAGTCAGCCATTGCGAATAATCTTAAAAATAAGGCTATTCAGAAGGGAGGACAGATTGAATCTTTCCTCTTGGGATGGCGAGAGTTTTCCCACGAAACCTTAGACTCTCCGGATTGGAAGGTGCAAATTTTCAAGGGAAGAGTTGATGAGCTTAAGTAGTCACTTATTTCAGCCCAAGCACCCACATCAATTGGCTTTTCTAAGAATCTTATCTTCAGGATACTTTTTATTATTTAGTTTCAGTATTCGTGAAGAACACAATGTTTTGTTGGATGGGCTCACTTTTAAACCCTACAGTTACTTTCATGTTCTCACCACACCTCTTTCACAAAGTTTGCAGAACTCTATATTTTGGCTCTGGCTTGCCTTAACAGTTATGGTTTTCATTGGGTTGTTTACTCGTACTGCTTTATTTTTATGGATACTAGCGACGATTCTTTTTATCGGATACGGTTACAATTTTGGTAAAGTCGACCATAGTTTACATCTGATCAGTCAATGCATGTTAATCCTTGGATTCACCAGATGTTCAGATGTTTGGTCCCTTGACTCTCTTTGGAAAAAAGACAACGGACGGATTCAGCCCCACTGGAGGTACAATTGGCCCTTGGTTCTTGTTCGCACCAATGTAATTGTAGCTATGTTTACTTTAGGCTTACAAAAACTCTACTTTTCTGGCTTTGATTGGTTTATGTCAGATCGATTTTTTATCCTTGTTTTTACAAACTCCTCGAACACTGCACTTGCTAATTGGATACTTTCGGCACCAATTTGGGTGAGCCAGCTACTAGCAGGGTTTGCTATGATTGTTGTCGAACTGCTTGCACCATTAGCATTTTTTCGTCCATTTAACAAAATTTTTCCAGTGATTTGGGTTCTCTTCCATGTTGGCGTTATACTTCTCTTTGGAGGCCATATAGCATTTCTGAGCCAGGGAGTTGCCTACTTGTTTTTCTATGACTTCGATAAATATATTTGGTTCAATAAACTCAAAGGAAATTTCTCTTGAGAAAAATACAGAACGACCGCCTCATTTTAACTTTCGTTGTGACTTTCATATTGTTGTTGGCTCCTCTTGATTTTTTCAATTACAAGAATTCTTTTCGCTTTTGGCCCTATTACCACTGGGAAATTGGATTTGGGAAAATTCCATTTAACCAGGAACAGCAAATTATTTTTATTGAAGCGATTGATGGGGTTGATCTCGTTGAACCAAAAAGAATGAGCCATTTTTTCGTGGAAAATAACCTTAATTGGAACCCTACAAAAGATTACTTAATTCAAAGAGAAATGCGTCATGCATTGGACTCTCCTCGTCTTGCACAGGTGCAAAATATTCTGACCAAAAAGTATTTTCAGCAACTTGGTAAATCAAGTGTTCGGTACCATCTCTCATCAGTAACAATAGACCCAATTGAGTTTTACAAATCAGGTGAAATAATCCATGAAGAACTTCTTTTAGAGGCCACAAGTGAGTGGTAACATCTTAAGAAGTCTGAGACTTTTTTTTCAAACCAGTGAACCAAAAGATACTAAACCTTTTAGTCGCTTGACTAGAGTCCACCAAGGACTCCAATACCATTTAATTATTTTTTATTTAGTTTGTGCTTACTTTAGTTTCAGAACATTTGATTGGCCTCAATTGGAACCTGGTGATCGGACACCTCCATACTTGTTTTATTTTATTCAGTACTACCCCAACCTACTTTTCAAATTGGGTTTTGTCTTAACACCCCTCTTCCTCCTCTTCAGCGCTTTGCTTCCGAGAAAAAAGTGGATTAGTCGCATCGCCTTGTTTTCATACATTCACTGGGGTGCTTTGACAGTGACCTCGGGGATCACTGATAATGGAATTCGTCCATCAATATGGCTAGCTACTTGCCTGCTTTTCTTGCCATTCCCCAAACTCAATCGCCGATTCGAAAAACTTAGATTTGTACAGTGGTACTGGTTTTCACTACTGGTATTTCTTTTAAGTTATGTCATGGCCGGCTTTTGGAAGCTCATTTATGGTGGTGTCTACCAATTGTTTTTTGATCATTTCGGCATTTGGAACTTTCAATCACTCAGCTACATTATATACAACTATATTGTGAAAACAGGAAACACCAGCTGGGGAGCTCTGTTAGTCGCAGACAATCCATGGTTTGGATGGCCTGGCTTCCTGTTCTCCATATATCTTGAATGCACAATCTTCATCGTTTTGTTTAGACCCTCTTTGTGGCGCTTGTATGCCCTAGGAATTTTATGCATGCATATAGGAACCAAAATCGCATTGGATATTGGCTTTGAAACTCAGTTTTTGCTCGCAGGACTTTTGATGTTCACCTCACCTTTTCTCGTTGAGAATACTCTAAGAGAACAATTTAGAGAGCTCCCTCTGGTTTATTCCGTCCGAAAGCTTTTGCAAAAAGCAAAATGACAACAAGAAGTGTAGTTATACAAAGAAATATTACAGAAACGCTTTGTGCGACTGTTCTACCAAAACTGGCAAATAGAATATAGAACGCCAAAACACCCAATGAAAATGAAGAAATATTGGAAAGAAAATAGATATTTAGTCCGTTCTCACCAGAGTCTTTAACCCTCGAAAACAATGAAGGGAAGAGTAGAGAAATACAAACCAGATAACAAAAGAATAAACCAGCTATTCCAATCGAAGAAAGTGACTGTATTAGTTGCATCTTCAGTAATAAATAAACCCCTAGCGGCAGAAGACAATACATTGCTAACGAGAATCTTATACTCTTCTTAGAGCTCAGAAGACTTGCTAAAGCTCCAGCTATAAGAAAAAGACTCAGAACTATTATATAAGGACTGGTTACACTGGCAAAAAAATACTCAATTTCCTGGATTAACAAAGCTTGTGTAAGGCCATAGGCAAACCCAGTAATCGAGCCCACTAAGAATAGCTTTTTAAAATCCCAGCTTTCTTCTTGGCTGAATCGATTTTGTCTAAGATATCTGATTGCTGAAGCAAATACTGTCAGCAAAATTAAAAACAATAGACTAAAATTAACAATCAAATACCATCGCCCTCCTGATGATACTGGATGGTCTAATGTACGTTGGCCTGCCACCCCCATCTCTTCGTCCACTACATTTTGAACCTTTTGGAAATTATCAGCCAATTGTAATTTTTTAACCAGCTTCGAAAGATAGTCATCTCCCGAATAGAATAAGAGTGGATTTAAAGTGAATGATGAATTTGATGTCTTCTGTAAAACTTTTTTATCCCAAGGAGTTGGTGAATACAAAATATGTAGCATGTCGGGGGTCTGAATTTCTGGGTGGATCATTTTTTTCCCATTTTTCTCTACGGCTATGGCGATGTTTTCGAACCACCGCTTTCCCTTGACTTGCATTGCGGCCAAAACAATATTACCCATCAATGGGTCAATTCCATCTTCGTAAAGTTCGATTACCCAAATGCCGACTCCTTGCGGAGTCAATTTTTGCATTACAAGCTCTGCACTTTCTTGAGTTCTCAGAAAATTAAGATCTACAAAATACCTTTTCGATTTTACACTATGATCTGAATATCGGTTTTCAATTACATCAAATTTCTCTTTAGTTTTTGAAAGATAGGTAAAAGCCTCTGTAACCTTAGTATGTTCAATTAGATGCCTTAAATCCCGATCTTTTGAGTTAATTTCTCTCATCAGGTGCAATAAGGCTCCACTAAGTTCAATCCCTAAAATTCGATCCATTCCAAGCTGATAAGCTGTATGTAGCCCGAGGCCACCACCCGATCCCAGAGAAAGAAAACTTCGATATCCCCCTTGGCCCAAGGAAGTAAGATAAGGGTAGTAGTTTTTGCCTCTACGCAATGGTATTCCTGTCCAAAGCTTATTATTTGAGTAGGCCAATATCCCATGTTCTTGAGTCTCAATTATATCTACTCTGTCGTTCACTGACCATGCCGATCCAAGCAACCGATATTCGCTGTTCTGCAGGGTCAAAAATCCATTTTTCAAACTACCTTCTTGCTGGGGGACAGGGTTTTTAATGTTCTGAGCCCATCGGATCAAATTAAATTGGTATTGCGTCAATTGCCAATAAAGCATTATCAGAAGTAGACATGACGCAAGAGACGCTACCAATATGTTAAATCGAAAACGATAAGAAATTCCAAAAAAAAGGGCTCCTACAAGAGACATCACCAAGAGACTCGATTCTATGGAAATCCATTGATAGGAAAAGTAGGCATAAAGCAATCCAGAACACCCTCCAATCAAGTCAGCAAAGTAAAATGCTTGCGGGTCTGATTTATTAAGGCCATAAAATATAAAATAGCCCAGGGGCACCCACATTAAAAATGAGAGTAAGTAAAAACTTATTGGGGCGACAAAAAAACCAAGGCTTAGCAAAAACAAAGCTGGCATCACAAAAGAGAGAATAACTAAAGGTGGCAAAGCCATTTCTTTAAACCAGTAATAACAGGCTCCACCGCAAGTGAACCCTACAGTCATGATCGAAAACATCAACGTCAGTTGATGGTCGTTAAACAGGAAAGCTGATAGTTTCGGAATAAAGACTTGCAACGAAAATGATTGAAAAGAGGCCCAAAAGCCGACTAGATAAAGTAAACGATGACGGTCATCCCAGTCTCTCACGTGTGACTCTATCAAAAGAAGGGAGAAAATTCAGGGACAATTTTCGTCAATTCCATTCCCCGTTGTTGATTCATAAGCTTCGTGTAACTAAGGAATTTTTGGTGGGTCCATTCATAGTTATCATGAGCACCCATCCAGTTTATTCTCTCGCTCAAATAGTCTTCCATGTAGGTTAAAAACTCGATACTTTTGTTTTTAGGTTGTTTTGCTTGTAAAAAGCTCTTTGCATCTGACAAGTTTTCTAAAGCCAGAGGGTATAACTCCCTCGGGATTGATATAACGCTTTGGTAGTCGGGTTCGATCACCCAGTTTTTAAAAAATACTTCATCTGAGTTCTCAAAACAAAACTGTATCAATTCACCAAACTGAAAGGCGTTATAGGCTTGTAGGGTGGGTGAAGTGACCATGTGCACATTAGGACCCAAGTCTCTGAATCGTTTTATATTTTCTACGACCTCTTCGAAACCAAATTTAGAGCCACCGCGAATATATCGAAAGAGTTCATCTTTTGCGTCCAAACTGACAACCATATCCACTCGATAGAATTTTCTGAACAAGTCACTGATTTTTTGATTAAACACAGTACCGTTCGAAATAATCTTAAGACTGACTTGCTGGGCGATACCTCTTTCTACCAATTGCTCTAAAAACCATAGACAATCTTTGCTAAGAAGTGGCTCCCCTCCTTTTAGTAACAAGTGTTTTAGCTCACTTAGGTAGGGAAAAATCGAATTCAAATTGTCTTTATAATTTTTAAAACCTGTATTTGGTGTCGCAGTTTCACTTCGTGAAAAGCCACTTTCCTTTAACTTGTATTCGAGATCAATCCAAGAGGTGCTGTACTTACTAGAACACATTGTACAAGTTAGATTACACAACGACGAAAAAGCAATATCGAGCAAGAGTATCTGGCTGGGGTCAATTTTCTCTTCATAGTCGATATTGAGTTGCTCCAATTCCTCGCCATACTTAAGCTCGTACTCATCACGTCGATTCACTTTTTTTTGTGATTTTATTTTAAAGCATAAGCTACAAGGTAAATATTGACCTTTATCTATATTTAAATGAAATTTTCGTGTTTCTTGAGCAACTTCACTGTTCCAAATATCTGTGAACCTCTGTTGTTTCAAGTTTCCCAATACTCCATCAGACTTTGGATTTGTGGCGACACAGGGCATAACGTTGCCGTTTGGCAAAACAGCAACGGAACTCCAAGGTACGCGACAATAGGGGCGATTTTCGATAAGGCTCATCCGATAAATGCTATCATGAGTCTTTTTAGATACAAATGAATATTTGTTATCGCTCGCGGGTCAAAGTGGATGCTCAAAAAACTGAGCCACTTCTGGAAAGGTTTTTTCGAAAGAATTATTTCGTAAACTCTCTAGACTTTTTAAATGGTTAAGAAGTGGGGTCAATTCCATAGCTTTCTCTTTTTTATTACGATTTAGAATATTCAATATTTTTCGATGTTGCTTTGAAATATCTTTTTCCCCCTGAGCAAGAGCTGACTCAACAAGTGCCCAAGGAGCAAAGTGTGGGCTCATGAAGTAAGGATCACTGATGTATCCCATATAGGGACTCTCTGTGTTCGCATCGGGATACTTCTGACTTAATTGATTAAACCAATCATCAATTTCTTTAAGATAAAGAAGATTTAATTGTGAAACCGAGGAGCTCAATTGTATTTTCACATGAGGACGAGTCGAACCATATTCAAAGTACCTTTCCACAATTTCTTCAACTAAATCCCAGCGAGAGTTCATGCGTAAATACTCGTTTTTATCACCAATAGCATCAATACTCAGGTTCAATTCCAAACCTCCCGATGAATCCCATAATTCAAGGATTTCAGGACGTGGCCAGACCATACAGTTTGTATAGTAAACCAGTGTGAGCTCGCTGGTTTCAAATTGTCCGATGGTATCTATTACTTGATCATGAAGGCTATTAAGAAGGGGTTCGCCCCCTACAAATTTGATCTTCTTCAGATTCTGCAATCGATTCACAAAATCAAGTCTGTTAGGCAATTTGATTTTATCATCTGGTATTTTCCAACCCAATTTTTGGTAGTCGGCCTTCACCTGGGTACTGAGACGTGGAGAACAAGAAACGCATTTCAAGTTACAAACCGAACCTACAAAAATCTCAAGGTACTCCACATCCTCAAGCCGTGCATTGGGCTCTGGATTTTCTACCGGAAAACATTCATTGGAGTGGGTTCGCAAGCTGTTCCCAGAGGCTTTCTCTTCTTGGTAGCACATATCGCAACCTACAATTTTTTCACCATTCAGCATTGCTTCTCGAATATTCTGATATGCAGTACTCTGATAATCAATCTCACCGCTGTTTTCCACTCTCGCTGAAGGCTTGAAAGGACCTTCAAATCGGCAGCAGGGTTTGAGTGAATAATCTGTTCGAACACAAATGTGTTTCCAAGGTAACGAACAGAAAGTGGTATTTTTATTGAGTTTGTTAATTACTTTTCCCCCACTCAATTTTTCATCTTCTTTTGTAATTTAAAATAAGTTTATTGATCAAAGATTGCTGATAAGAATCAACTATGAACCAAAGACCCAAAAAAGTTAAAAGTGGAATAGGTCCACGAATATCACTCATCCTCAAAAATTTAACACCATCCAAAAATAAAAGCAAAATGTGGTGGCGATGAAAATGGAAGTTTTTCCAAGAGACTGCATTAATTTTCCAAAATATTAGAATTTTATAGGCTTCAACACATTATAACCAATATGGTGACTTTTAGAGATGAGTCACATGGTCCTCACTTTGCATTTTGATAGGGTAATAAGGAGAGATATTATGCAACAATTCATTTTCATTTTACTAATCAGTTTTCAGTCTGTGGGGTGGGCCCAAGTGCAAGACATCCATGTGACAGCTACTTTTTCTGCAACAACTTGTGAGTCCATTCAACTCACTCTTGATACTTTGGAGATTAATCAGAGCCTCTTGGATCGCTTTCAAAAACGGTTCGACAAACTACCAGAAAATTCTCCTCATAAAGAGAAATACAGAGCTCGAATTGAAAAACAGACCGAAATTGTTACTGAGAACAAAGAGATGTTGGCAACTTATTCGAATTGGGAAGCGGTTCGCGTCGGATTCAGGGTTTCAGAAGACATTGTCATTCCTGGGGCCCTTTTAGAGTCTGACCTGGGACGTTGGCAGTTTAATACCGGTATAGAAAACAACGAAGGTGACATCTTACTAGAAACTGATTGGAGCCACAGTCTTACTATTTATGGGGCTGAAGCCTGTAACTACATTGATGAAACTGGTTCTGTTGAAAACTCAGCTGAAAAAGCACTGAAAAAACTGATGGAGAAGTTATGAAAAAACCGATTCGAGGACGATGCCACTGCAACCAAGTGGCATTTGAAGTATCGCCACCGACTGACTTTTGTTCACACTGTCATTGTGAAAGTTGTCGACGAATACACGGAGCTGGGTTTGTTACTTGGACTTCCGTTCCAGAATCACAACTAACGATGAACTCTGGAAAAGATCTGTTGAAAGAATACCACTCTAGCCCCACTTCAGTGTGGATCAGTTGCTCGCATTGTTCGAGCCCACTTTTTCAAAAAACAGAAAATTCACCCGGCAAAACTTACATTGCTTTGTCTAGCTTGATCGACCCTCTGGACCGAATACCAGAATGTCACGTCAGCTTCGAAGAGCGAGTGAGTTGGATCATTGTTAATGATGGGCTTCCTCAGCACAAAGAAAAGTCCTCAGACAAAATCAAGTGACCTCGACACGAAGAGTGCAGATCAGCCCCCAAAAGGCGCTTTCGAAATTTCATGGGAAAGTCAGAAGCTTAAAAAATGGCTCAGGAGGAGGGATTCGAACCCCCGACCAAGCGGTTAACAGCCGCTTG
>CBDUOS010000080.1:0-16103 GCA_965368905.1 uncultured Bdellovibrionales bacterium
GCCTTTAACGGTGATCGCCTTTTTGTCGGAGCACCGAAGGCCGATTCTCCGACTCAAACTGAAAGTTGCGTAGTCTTCATTTATCGACTGAACTCAGGCAATGGCCTTTTTGAACGCACCGGTCTGATCACACCCAACTTTGAAATGTTCGACTTTGTACGAAACATGGGACGTTCAATTGTCTGTGACAATGAACACGTGTTTATTTCACTGCGCGGTTTACATAAAGATGCCAATCTGATGAAAGGGGATCTTTTCGCCATCCCTCTTGAGTGAGTGTTTTAAATTGAGAATCTCTCTTCAGACTCCCCTCTTTCTGCCGATAACAAAAATGACGGAAATGGAGCTTTATGAACACTGACCTCTACCAAGAAATTGAAGAGCTAATCAAAACGGGACAGTCGGATTTGGCTCGCAAAAAAATTAATCGCTTCGTGATCTCAAAAATTCCTCGCAACCGCTTGGCCTCTGTGGCAGATCTTTGTCGACGAGCCGGACTCCCAGAGATGGCCTTAAAGGTTTTAAAGCCTGTGGTGCGCCCACAAAATCCCAACATACAGGCCTCCCCTCAAGAAATGGCTTATTACGGCCAATCCTTGGTTTCTATTGGTGGCGGAGAAGAAGCCATTCGTCTTCTTAACAAGCCCGATGTCATCGAGAAAGAGGTGAAATCTCTTTTATTTCTAAGCTTCGCCTACTTCTCACAATGGAACTACCAAGCCGCCATCCCTCACTTAGAGAAATACTTACAACGAGTGGATGAAAAGTCCTACACCCACTCTGTAGGCCAAGTGAATTACGCGGCCGCACTGATTGCTGTCAGAGACTTTGCAAAAGCCGAAACCATTCTGCAGCCGCTGATCAAATATTTTGATAGTCAGAATCACAATGTCTTGGCTGGAAACTGTCGTGAGCTGTTGGCACAAATTTACTACCACAATGATCAACTGCCCCAAGCCACTCCTCTTCTCGATGAAGCTAAAATGTTTTTGGGAGGCAAACAACCCGACACCCTTTTTGTTGAGAAGTGGCAGGCCTTGATTCGAGTAAAAAAAGAGGGCGCCTCATCCGAAAGCCTTAAAGAGTTAAATCGAATCAAAATCCAAGCCCGCAAACGGCACCATTGGGAAACCGTAAGGGATTTGGAACTGCAACAATCTCTTCTGACCCACGATTTAAATCTTTACAATCAGGTGTATTTCGGAACCCCTTTCCCACGCTTGCGTGAAAAAATTCAGCAGATGTCAAACATGATCACTAAGAAAACATATATTCGCAACATTAGTGAAACCAAACAGCTCAATCTGTTTTATGACCTCAACCACATAGACAGTGGCGACAAAGCACTATTCAAAACAGGCTCTCTTTATCATCGTTTGTTCTTGCAGTTGGCCAATGATTTCTACCGACCTCTACGAATTCCCACTTTGTTCAGTCGCCTATATCCCGATGAGTACTTTGAACCCGAATGCTCCAGCCAAAAAGTGAAGATGCTGATCTCTCGCTTGCGAAAAATGATTAAACCGATGGGATTGGAAGTTCTTGAGATGAGAGGCACCGGCTACACCCTGGGAGCGTCGCTCCCCATAGGCTTGGTGTACAGAGAAAAAGACAAAGCACTACCACAAGACCCACTGACCTCACGCTGGCAAAAATTATTGGAAACTTGGCCAGATCAAGATTTTAGAGCCTCAGATATGGTAAGCCTTTTTAATATCAGCTCACGCTCAGCCAGCCGTTGGCTCAAAGAAATGGTGGACGAAGGCACTCTCATCAAGCTAGGTGAGAAAAAAGGAACTCGGTATCGCCTCGGCAAGAAATCAGCGTAATCAGTACTCTGTTTTCACTTTTCGATAGCCTTTTCAGATTATAACTCTGTCTCTTCGTCAATTGAGTCGGCCATCTCCAACTCTTCGTCTTGTGTCATAACCTCTGCAGAAACCAAAGGTTCCGATTCTGCGGTCAGTCCAGATAGCTCACCTTCTAAAGATTCAGCAACCGGCAACTCCGCCATCTGCTCTTCCATTCCAGACGATGCCAACTCTATTTCACTATCATCAGTCGACTCTGCTTCAAAATCAGCGTCTCCACCTTCCAGGTTCGCGCCCTGAGCACTGATCTCATCAGTGGTCTCCATCGCTTCTGCGGTCTCGGCTTCGGCAGCTGCTTGCTCCTCAGCTTGTTTCGCTTCGTAGCGCTCTAACCAGCGTCGATCTTTGGCTTCCACCTCTTCGTCAACGTCCAAAGCTTCGCGAATATCACGAGCACGATCACGGTCTCGCTTTTCTTTTTGGCGACGTTTTTCTTCTTCAAAGAACTCCGACGATGTATCAATATCGCCCAATGTGGCTTCGATCTTTTCGAGCTCTTCCTCACCTTCCGAGTAAGTGCCGTTGAACTCCTCAGCCATCTTGTCCGTCACATCACTTAGCTTCTCTTCGTCCTCTTCAATACCGATTCCGTCTGGCAACAGCTGGTCGATCTCATCCAAGGATGGCAACTCACGCAGATTTCTCAAACCAAAAATTTCTAGGAACTTCCGAGTTGTACCGTACTGCATCGGCTTGCCCGGCAATTCACTTTTGCCTTGAAAACAAACCAAATGTTTTTCCATCAAGGCTCGCACCAAATGACCGGACTCGACACCACGAATATCGTCAACTTCACTTTTAATTATTGGCTGTTTGTAAGCGATAATCGCAAGAACTTCTAACGCCGGACCCGACAACTTGAATGGTCTGGCTTTGGCTAGTTTGCGCAGAAAATCCATATTGTCCACTTTCGTCCGCAACTGCCAACCACCATTGATTTCTTCCAAGACTACCCCACGAGCGGGGTCAGCATATTCAACTTGCAGATCCTCTAATGCGGCTTTGATATCCTTGGTTTTAAAATTGGTACCTTTAAAAACTTGCTTAAAAGTACCAATTCCTAAGGGTCGATCTGATGAAAATAACAAGCTCTCTAAAATCGACAGTGCTTGTTTTTGTTCAATAAACTCATCCGTACTTTCATCCGGTAACATTTCTAGGGTTTCGCCATCGGATAAATCCTCAGAAGGTATTTCAAAAGCTTGAGCTTCGGTCACCTCATCTTCAGGCTCGGTGATATCTGGATTCGCCTCTTCTGCAATGGCTTCCACACCGTCCGTTTCAAGCTCCTCTGATGCGATCCCCTCTTTTGTTGCCGCTTCCAATTCACCATCTACGCTTTCTCCTGAAGTAGCTTCCAACTCTTCAGTGGTATTTTCCTCTGAAGCCAACTCTACATTTTCTACAGGAGCGTCTTCTTCAAAAAAATCCAACGAGGCACCCGCCATTTCAATGCTGTCCATGACCCGCTCTAGAACTTCGGAATCTTGGTTTTCAACTTTGGCAGATTTTTCCGCTTTTGCCTTTTTTGTCTTTTTTGACTTCTTCTCTTTTTTAGCCTTTTTGTTTTTTTCAACAGAACTCATGTTGGCTCTCCGTCGCTGTTTTCTTGATCCACAGGATCACTGTCAATATTCAATTCTCTTTCGGCTTCATCAATCTCATCATCGGTTGCGATATCTAAATTCATCGGCTGCTCCGATGGTTCTTCTATCGCCTCAACTCCCAACTCAAGGGATGTACCATCATCGCTATCGGCTACTAGATGTTGGTTTTCAGACTCATTAATCTCATCAGAAGAAATTTCATGATCTAATTCTTCTTGCAAAGCTTCCTCTTCGGCCTCTTCTAACATATGAGCGGCGGCCGATTCGGCGTCTTGCGAATCATACTCCTCGACCCGGCTGACGGCATCCGCAGTGATCTCACGTTTAGCCGTAAGATAAATGTCACCGTACACTTCTGATTGGTAGACCGAGACCAAGCCCATTTTGCCCATTTCAAGTGCCGACAAAAATGTAATTAACAGCTCAGTCTTCACATCTTCTAAATTGGTGATCAACTCTCGCAAGATTAAGCGTTTTCCCACGACAAAACGATCCCTCATTTCCAAAATACGACCGGCGATCGAGCGAGTTTTGGTTGCCACGCGATGTACAGCCTTTTTCATTTTACGCACACTGTTTCGATAGTGAGCAATCAAGGAAAACAAGCCTCCCTCATCCAAAATAATCTCACCCTCTTCATCACTATGAATCGACTCAGACTTACCCCGACGAAAAACATCTCGCCCTAGCAAGGGACGCTCATAAAGAGTTTTAGAAACCTCTTGAAACTTTTGGTACTCGATCAAACGATTCACTAAATCTTTTCGTGGATCATCCATCTCGTCTTCATCACCCTCTTCATTGTAATTGGGCAAAAGCATTTTTGATTTGATCTGCAACAATGTTGCGGCCATAGCAATAAAATCACCCGCCACCTCCAGATCGAATTGCTTCATCTTTTTAATGTACTCGAGGTACTGAGATGTGATCAGGTGAATATTAATATCAAAAATGTCCATTTCTTCTTTACGAATCAAGTATAGCAGCAGCGCCAACGGCCCTTCGAACTGAGGAATATGAATAGATAAATTCATAACGGAACCCCTCCAACAATATAAGCTGAGCCTTTAACGGCAATATAAAGAGGTGCCGCCAAATAGTAAAACCCGCCTGAAACAATCAACAAAATAAGTGCAATGTTTAAATGGTACTGATGATCCAACAGCCATCGATTCCAACTGTAAGGAATAAATCGTTCAACAATTTTCCCTCCATCCAAAGGATGTAACGGGAGCAAATTAAAGAACGCCAAAATCAAATTCAAATAAAGAAACACAAAAATAAGACCGCGATAGGTCCCATTGAGGTGAACATGAAACACACGGATTAAAACTCCGTAAACGATCAGTCCAAGCACGAACAATAGGATGTTGGACATGGGGCCAGCCAAAGCCACCCAAAACATATCATTTTTCGCGTCCTTCAAGTTGCGAGGGTTTACTGGCACCGGTTTGGCCCAGCCAAACAAAGGGAGTCCGAACACAATAGACATAATGGGCAGAGCCACGGTCCCAATCCAGTCCACATGAGCTAAGGGGTCCAAAGTTAAACGCCCCATCATTTCGGCTGTGTTGTCACCGCGGAGCTTGGCAACATACCCATGGGCGAACTCATGAAAAGACAGCGAAAACAGAAACGCTGGAAAAAACAAAACAACTTTCATGATCATCGGATCCATATTAAAAGTCCCTTTGCTCTAAGCTCGAATGTTCACTGCCGCAGTCTTTCAAATACATATACGAAAACTCTAGCCCAAAGGCCTAGGCCTGTCCACAGTGAAGCCCTTTCTGTACACGATTTTTAGCTGGTTTCGAACCTGAAAAACCCTCCAGATTGTCACAGCTTAACAGTTCGCGTTATACTGGGGCAGTGAGACTCATCTCGATTGCTACCTTTTTCATCTTGTTGTCACATCCGGCACCCGGTGCCTATTTCAATTTCAATAGCACCTTGGTAGGTGAACAGGCGGCTGGAATGGGTGGAGCCTACACCGCAATGAGCGGTGACAGTTCCAGCTCGGGGTTTTACAACCCCGCCTCTTTGGTTAAATTGAATGGGACTGATATCAGTGCCTCGGCCACCCTCTTTAATAAATACGACACCACGTATGGGGAAGGGCAAAGCATAGTCGACGCTGGTGAGCGAGTGAACCGCGGATTCTTTCGCACAATCCCCTCGTCGATCGGGAATGTCTATCGTTGGAAGAAGTGGGCTTTTGGATTCAGTATCGTAGTCCCCGACTACGACTTCTTTGCCGGTAACATTGCCGACGGCGCCAATGAACAATCGTTTCTGACCTATACCGATGAGAGTCTATGGAGCGGGATTGTCGGTTCCTACAAAGCCAGCCCCACTGAAAGCTTTGGCATCACCTTGTACTACACGGCCCGCAGTCTGATTCGTTCAACTTTGGATCGCTCAGTGGTCTCGCCCACCCAAGAAATCATCACGAGTGAAGAGAAGAGCATCAAGCATCACGGAATTCTTATGGTTCTTGGTTATTTGTGGGACATCAACGACCAATGGTCTGTCGGGGTTTCTGTGCGCACTCCCGCAATCAATATTTCGGGACAGGGCTCTTACTTTCAGTCATTCACCGACACCTCCTCTCTTCCCAGCCAAGTGATTCAACAGCGAAATACTAAAGCCAACACTTACATTCCACCACGTTACACGCTCGGGCTCTCCTACCGCCCTAGCGCTCGACTCACTTTAGCTCTCGATGGTTCTTATTACAGTGGCCATGGTTACCAAGACATGGAGATGCCCAATGCATCGGACCATATCTCGTACAAAGACACATGGAATGCGAATTTCGGGATGGAGTACAAATTAAAATGGCCAAAAGTGAATTGGCGCGCCGGTGTCTACAGCAACAACTCCTCGGTCGACCTGCCTTCAGCCACCCCCACCCAGCGCACCGGGGACCACATGGATCTCGTCGGGTTTTCCAGCAATATCAACTTCTTGGTGTCGGAACAATCCAGCTACACCATCGGAGGTTTCTACACCGGCGGAAACGGAAAAAGCGTGCAAAGAACCGGTAACCAACTGATCCGTTTAGATAAAACTCACCACATCTTTTCTCTTCTGATCAGCACCTCCTATCAGTTCTAGTTAAGTGTCGAATATCCCTCTATTTTCTTTTTCGGCGAGGCGCTTCGCGGTTTGACTTTCATCACAGATGCTGACTAAAAGAACGGGAATTCTATAGAGACCGTTTGAAGGAGACGAATATCATGAGCCAACCTGCCATTACCACTTGGAGCGAAGATGAACAGGCATTCCGAATGGCCATTCGAGAATTTGCCGAATCCGTAATCAAACCTAAAGTTCACGAAATGGATAAAAACCAACAGATGGACCCAGACGTCGTGCAACAGCTCTTTCAAATGGGGTTGATGGGAATCGAAACACCTGAGCAATACAATGGCTCAGCCAGTTCATTCACTATGGCTTGTATCGCAATTGAAGAACTGGCTCGCATCGATGGTTCCGTCAGTGTCCTCTGTGACGTACAAAATACTTTGGTCACCAATGCGTTTTTAAACTATGCCAGCGACGCCATGAAAGACAAATACCTTCCTAAATTGGCGCAAGAATGGGTGGGCGCCTATGCTCTTTCTGAGAGCGGATCCGGCTCCGATGCGTTTGCACTTGGACTTCGCGCTGAGGACAAGGGTGATAAATACGTTTTGAACGGTCACAAACTTTGGATCACTAATGGCAAAGAGGCTTCTTTGTTTTTAGTATTTGCCAACTTGAACCCTGAAGCCGGCTACAAAGGGATCACCGGATTTATCGTTGAAAAAGACTTCACTGGTTTTAGTGTTGGTAAAAAAGAAGATAAACTGGGCATTCGAGCCAGCTCCACATGTGAACTTTTGTTTGAAAACTGTGAGGTTCCAAAAGAGAACATCATTGGTGAAGTTGGCAAAGGTTATAAAATTGCCATAGAAACCCTTAATGAAGGACGTATCGGAATTGGAGCTCAAATGGTGGGAATCGCCCAAGGTGCTTACGAAGCCGCTCTTGGCTATATCCAAAGTCGCGAGCAGTTCGGAAAGAGTCTTTCTCAGTTTCAAGGGATTCAATTTCAATTGGCAGAAATGAGAACAGAGCTTGAAGCCGCCAAATTGATGGTCTTCAATGCCGCCAGACTTAAAGATTCAGGGCAAAGTTTTATTAAGGAAGCCGCGATGGCGAAACTCTTCTCTTCGCAAGCAGCCGAGAAAATCACCAGCATGGCGATTGATCTTTATGGTGGCAATGGATTTACGACAGAGTATCCCGTCGAGAAATTTTGGCGTGACGCTAAAATTGGCCAAATTTATGAAGGCACAACCAATATGCAAAAACAGACCATTGCCAAAATGGAGCTCAGCTAACCCTCTTCGAACTCACTGTTTTAAAGTGTTTTTGCGGTCTTCTTTTTTTTGCTATCTAGGATTTCTACAGAAACATCTTTTGTTTTCAATGCTTCTTTGGTGATGTTCTGACAAAGTGTCTTCACAGCTTCAGCTTTCACCTTAGGGTGATTGGCTTGCACTTTGGACTGACAATCATTCAAACTTGAAAACTGATCTGCGCTGTAAGATTGAACTTTCAGGTCTTTTCCTTCAAATCCACTCACATGGCGTTCTCCGTAAGAGTTCTTTGCGATCACTCCCTCTTCTACTGGTGTAAAAGACGCTGAGCTCAAAAAGAAACCGTATAATAGGGCTAGGGTTCCGATTTTTTTCAACATAATAAACCTCCGTACCCTCTTTATATTGCAACCCATGCCAACGTCTCATTATGAAACGTTTCATTTTCAAACTCTTTTAAATTCATAATGATACCCCTACGTCTCATTATGAAACACTAGACAGCCCAGGAACTGTCTAACAATTTTTGTCATTTTTCGTCCCCCCGTATGCCAAATCGAACAGATCCACTGTTTCTTCGGACCAAGGCTTGCACTTTCAGAGAATGAACAATTTTTGGAGGACCCATGAAATCACTTTTAACAGTGGCTATCTTTTTTCTTACCAGCTTCTCTGCGCAGGCTCGGGACAACTACAACGTACAAAGTATAGATGCCAGCAGTTGCCAAGCAGCGGGTCACCCCGAAGAGTATGTGCTGCGAGTTTGCCCGATTCGCTTCAATAATGGAGATCGTGTGGTCCTTAGTGGCAACAACTTGCGCTCCAATTTGGTCGTGCAAAATGCCGAACGTGGGCTGGACCCTTATTATATGGCTCTTGGCTTAGTCAACGCCGACTATTCTGTGGGAGGTAATATTGATTTGGTCACTCGCAACGGTCGCCGTCACGCCCTGATCTATCGCCTCAACTACACAACCTACGATGGTCAGACCGGGTACCAAATCATTACCATTCGCTTGGGTAATGGTTTAAATCGAGCTTCCACCACTTGCACCCGTTATGGTTTTGACTCCAACAACTCCGGACTTTTCACTCATCTAAGCGGAGCCCAACAAGAAGCGGCCATGCGCGCAAAAGCCCTAGAGCAAATGCAAGATGCCAATTTTCAAAGTGGTCGACAACGCTGTATGCTTTTCGAACACAGTCACAATGAAGTCACTCCGACTGACGTCAACGAAGGTGACAACGCAGAAACAGCGCACCCTTAATCTTTACAATGGCTTTCCCATAAAAAGGAGAGCCATCTGTTTCCACCGCCCTGTCTGTTGAAATTCGAATCCCTTTTTTTTATAAAACATCACATTGTCTGCCTCGGGTGAGGTGACAATATGAACTCCGCCGACACGTTTTTCCCTGAGTGTGTCACAATAAGCGTCGATCAAGTGAGATCCCACACCCTGCCCTTGAAATTGGGGATCACAATTGATGTGAAGGTGAGCCGGAAAATCTTTAAACAGGTCTTTAAAAAGCAAAAAAGAAGGAAGCCCTTGCGCGATCACATCAGTGGCAGATTCGCTGTTGCCACATCCCATTAAGTAGGCCATCAAATGACCTTCTGAGTTTAAAGCGAGTAGAATCTCTTCTTTAAACTGCTCACGATATGGGCCCGTCCAACGTTGAAAGAAAGAGTCTTTTTCATGCTCAGATGCAAAATGAGTTCTTCCTGTACACTTGAAAAAGATGGAACGAATTTCCGAGTTTGGTGGAGAAGCTAACCTGGACAACGGAACCACCTGCATTGCTATTTTACTTGATCCACTCTTTAGAAAGTTCCGATTTGGAACCAAAGAAAACATTGATGTCCATATCATACAAAGTACCGGGAACATTGTACAAACAGGTACCCATCTTCGAACAGTTGATCTCACTGGAAAATTGCCACAAAAAGTAAGTTGGCCACAACCCGTTTGGAAAATTTGGTATGTTCGATCGAAATCGCGCATACCACAAACGCGAATCTTGAAAAACGGCTTCATTCGCCACCTGTGCAGTGAGCAACTGGGTGACGTTGTGATTGGCATAGACAACAGGAATTTTACCCGTCTGAGCGAAAATGTATTTCATAAACCGAATGGCATTGGGAATGTTCATCATCGAGGAACTGTTGGTGTCCTCAAGATCCAAGATCATCAGCGTATTCGGTTTTTGACCAACGGTCTGCAAGAACAGTTTCGCTTGTTCAATCGGATCCCCCGAACGCCCTAAATGATAAGCACCCCACAAATAACCGCGACGGGTTGCGATCTCCTCGCGTAGAAAGTATTTGGTATCAACTCTTAGACCAATGGAGGAACGATGAATCACTCCGACCACCCTTTGGTCGGTGGCCATCGCATCCCAATCGATGGAATTGCCCTGGTAAGCATCGATCACAATCTGTGTTTGCGGCAAATCCCAAGGACGATCAAACTCTCGGTCGGGGTCCGCGTTGAAAGGAGGCGTGTCGTTCTCTACGGGATTTGTTACTGGCAAATCTTCATCCACTGGAGTGTCACTGCCGGCATCAGGGGTCGGAACATCAGTCGCCACAGGTGTGGTTGTAGAAGCTTCACTGGCTTTGTCTAAGCGACCACAGCCCAATGCGACAATACTTAATGCTAGAAAGACGATCCCTATTCTCATAGGACTATTATCGCCTCTAAAAAACTGCGTTTCAACGGGCTCAATGTCCCGTTTTCTCAATCGACTCGACTGGTTTTACAGGTTTCGGCGATATTGACCACCGACTTCAAACAAAGCTTGGGTCATCTGATGCAACGAACACACTCTTGCCGCTTCCATCAATGCTGCAAAAATATTCTCACCTTTTAATGCAGCACTTCGCAGATTTCTTAACTGCTCTTCGGCCGAGCCACTGTTTTGTTTCTGAAAAGATAAAAGGTTATTCAACTGCTGGCTCTTTTCCTCTTGTGATGCTCGAGCCATCTCAATTTTTTCTGGAACATAACCTTCTTTGAGAGTCTCAGGATTGATAAACTGGTTCACTCCAACAATTGGTAAATCACCCGAATGCTTCAGATGTTCATAATACATGGACTCTTCTTGAATTTTACCGCGCTGATACTGAGTTTCCATAGCTCCCAACACACCACCTCTTTCGCTAATGCGCATAAACTCGGTGAGGATCGCTTCTTCAACCAAATCAGTCAGCTCTGTCAAAAAATAAGAGCCCTGTATGGGGTTTTCGTTTTTTGCCACTCCAAACTCTTTATTGATAATCATCTGAATCGCCATTGCTCGTCGAACCGACTCTTCGGTGGGCGTGGTAATCGCCTCATCATAGGCATTGGTATGCAAAGAATTGCAATTGTCATAAATGGCAATTAAAGCCTGTAAGGTTGTGCGAATATCATTGAAGTCAATTTCTTGGGCATGCAAAGATCGCCCCGAAGTTTGGATATGATACTTGAGTTTTTGCGAACGAGACCCTGCTTTATAGAGATCTCGCATCGCCACAGCCCAAATTCGACGAGCGACACGACCGATCACAGCGTACTCAGGATCCATCCCGTTACTAAAAAAGAAGGATAGGTTGGGTGCAAAATCGTCAATATCCATTCCGCGAGACAGGTAATACTCCACAAACGTAAAGGCATTACTCAACGTAAAGGCCACCTGGCTGATCGGGTTGGCTCCCGCTTCCGCAATGTGATAGCCCGAAATACTCACTGAATAAAAATTGCGAACCTGGTGGTTATTAAAATACTGTTGAATGTCACCCATCATCTTTAAGGCAAAGTCGATAGAGAAAATGCAGGTATTTTGCCCTTGGTCTTCCTTCAAAATATCAGCCTGAACCGTGCCGCGCACTCTTTGTAAAGCTTCTTCTTTCGTGTCGGCATACTCCGCTGCCGTCAACGAGCTCCCCTTTTCTTTCTGTTTCTTTTCCACCAACTGATCGATAGCCGTATTAAAGAAGAAGGCCAGAATCATAGGAGCTGGCCCATTGATGGTCATGCTGACAGAGGTGCTTGGTGAGGTCAGATCAAATCCGGCGTAGAGTTTCTTCATGTCGTCAAGAGTGCAGATACTCACCCCACTCTCGCCCACTTTTCCGAAAATATCTGGGCGCGGATTGGGATCAAAGCCATAAAGGGTGACGCTGTCAAAAGCCGTAGACAAACGTTTCGCTGGCTCTCCCTTAGACAGGTAGTGAAAGCGTTTATTGGTTCTCTCGGGCGTACCTTCACCAGCAAACATTCGAGTGGGGTCTTCACCCACCCGCTTCAACGGAAACACGCCAGCCGTGTAAGGAAATGACCCGGGCACGTTCTCTAAACGTAAAAAACGAAGGCGATCCCCCCAGTCATTTAAACTTGGCGGCACCACTCGAGCAATCTTGGTTCCACTTAAAGACTGGTGAAAAAGGGGTTGTCGAATTTCTTTGCCGCGGACTTTATAGACATACTCTTCGGCACGATAAGTTTCTTGTAAATCATCCCAGCTTTGCAAACCCCGCAAGTCTTCCTCTGGCACTTCGGCAAGGAGCTTTTTCTCAAGCCCATTATTATCTGTCAGTACATCTTGTAGTTTATAGTAAGAACCCAATCGACTGGCTTTCTCGGCAAGTTCTTCCGTCTCTTTTTTATAAGATCGAACCGAGGCCACAATCTCTGCTAAGTAATTTTGTCGTTCCGGAGGAATAATAGACTGTTTTTCAGCACCACGGACCGTCGCCTTCTGCTCGTCGGACAACTGCCACTGGTAGTTGTCGTCAGCCTTCGCCAACACATCTGTCATTGCAAAAAACAATTCATTGGCGCCAAGATCATTGAACTGGGCGGCTTGAGTCAAGTACACGGGGATATCACTGTCAGCCGCTTCAAACATTTTTCGAGAGCGTTTGTACTGTTTACGCACATCGCGCAAAGCATCCTGTGAACCACGATGATCCGCTTTGTTAATCGCTATCAAATCGGCGTAGTCAATCATGTCGATCTTTTCCAATTGCGATTGTGCACCAAATTCTGAAGTCATTACGTATAAAGTTTTATCGGCAACTTCTGTAATGGCGACATTGGCTTGTCCAATTCCCGAGGTTTCCGCAATGATCAAATCAAATTGATAAGACTTTAAAAAATCGAGAATTTTTGGCAAAGACCCCGCAATTTCGTTACCGGACCCACGGGATGCCACCGAGCGCATAAAAACTCCCGGTCGCGATAATGAATTCATTCGAATACGATCCCCTAGCAGAGATCCACCGGTTTTTCTTTTCGAAGGGTCGACACAAACCACAGCAATCTTTAAATCAGCGTAGGAATTCAAGCATCTTTGAATCAACTCATCCACCAGTGACGATTTTCCAGCTCCACCAGTCCCCGTTACTCCAAGAACCATTGGAGATTTGTCTTTCGCAAAACTTTGCAACGGTTTAAGCACCTGATCCGGAATCTCTTTATCGGCTTCGATGGCATCCAATGCCACTCCCAATAAACGCTGGGGCAACTCTTCTCTTCCTTCAAGGCTTTGATTAAACTTGTTACCCTTGGCGACGGGATCCTGAATGGAGAAGTCACACTTTTCCATAATTAGATCAATCATCCCCTCCAACCCCATTTTCCGCCCATCATCTGGATGAAAAATAAAGTCAATCCCGTACTCTTGGAGTTCCATCTTCTCATCGTGGATGATTACGCCACCGCCACCGCCAAAAATTTTCACATAGTCGGCACCGGCCTGCACCAGGAGGTCCTTCATATATTTGAAGTACTCCATGTGCCCACCTTGATAGGAGGACAGACAAATCCCTTGGGCGCCCTCTTGTAAAGCCGCTGTCACCACGTCGAGAACACTGCGGTTGTGGCCTAAGTGAATCACTTCCGCACCAGCATCCTGTAACAGGCGTCGAATCATGTTGATGCTGGCATCATGACCGTCAAAAAGACTGGCGGCCGTTACAATACGAATGGGGGCTTTCCAAGGTTTGCTCATTTTTATTTCCCAGTGAAAATGGGTTTGCGTTTTTCGATAAAAGCGCGAGTGCCTTCTTTACAATCTGACGTTGTAAACAAATCTCCGAATTCTTTTTGCTCCATATTTAAAGCATCTTGAATATGAACCCCATAGGTGTTTTGAATTGTTTTCTTAATTGAGGCCACTGCGATCGGAGCTCGACTGGCAATGGTGGTCCCCACCATTTTAGCCCGCTCCATAAGCTGATCCGGCTCACAGACTTCGTTGACCAGCCCCATTTGTTGCGCTTCTTCAGCTGAAATCATGTCGCCAGTCATGGTCATTTGCATAGCCTGTGAGGGGCCAACCTTTCGCGCCAACCGCACTGTGCCTCCAAAGCCTGGCATCAAGCCCAAAGTGCATTCCGGCAATCCAAACTTGGCTTTATTAGATGCGAAAATAAAATCACAAGCTAGAGCCAGCTCCAGGCCGCCTCCCAAAGCAAAGCCATTGACGGCTGCGATGACTGGAATGTTCAATTGTTCAATTTTACGAAACACCTTTTGTCCAAAGCCGGCAAATTCAAAGGCCGCTTGTCCATCCAGAGCATGAATTTCTTTGATATCAGCCCCCGCGACAAAAGCGCGATCCCCTTCACCCGTAATAATCAAACAACGGAGCTCGCGATTGGTTGCGACCACCTGAAGGGCTTCTTCTAATTCACTGAGTACACCACTACTTAAAGCATTCATCGCTTCGGGTTTGTTGATCGTAAGTGTTGCAATAATTTTGCTTTCTTCAAGTTTAATCAAACTCATCAGGACTCCTTGTAATTGTAAAAACCTCGACCTGTTTTACGACCCAACCAGCCCGCTTCTACGTATTTTACAAGCAAGGGGCAGGGACGATATTTGGTGTCACCCAAACCATCGTGCAAGACGTTCATAATCGCCAAACATGTGTCCAAACCAATAAAGTCTGCCAAAGTGAGGGGTCCCATGGGCTGATTCGTTCCCAACTTCATCGCCGAATCGATCGCCTCAACCTCAGCAATGCCTTCGTATAGGGTATAAACGGCTTCATTAATCATCGGCATAAGAATTCTGTTCACTATGAACCCAGGCATATCTCGGCCCTCGACAAAGACTTTTCCCAAACTCTCTGTGGCCTGACGAACTGTATTGAAGGTTTCATCGGACGTTTGCAAACCACGAATCCCTTCTACCAAAGTCATAATCGGCACCGGGTTCATAAAGTGCATACCCGCCACTTGTTCTGGGCGGCTGGTTGCCCCCGCAATTTTGGTGATCGAAATGGAGGAGGTGTTCGTACAAAGCAAGGCATTTTTGGGAGCGATTTCATCCAGTTGCTGAAATATCTTCAGTTTCAGGTCCAAGTTTTCGGTGGCGGCCTCTACGATAAAATCACAGTCTTTAAAAGCCTGCATATCGGTCGAAGTTTGAATGTTTCCTAAAAGTTTGGTTTTTTGGTCTTCTGTGATTTTTTCTTTTTTCACCAGGCGATCACAACTTTTCGCAACAGTGGCAAGACCTTTTTCTAGGGCTGCTTCACTAATATCCACCATCATAACCGGCACATTGATCGCAGCAAAAACCTGCGCAATACCATTTCCCATTTGTCCGGCTCCGACCACACCTAACTTTTTGATTGTCATAGACCCCTCTCTTTAGGTTTGAGAGCCTGAGGCCCCCAGTTGCGTGAAAGCCAAGGTTATACCCAGGTCCCAGGGCTTTGTAAACGCTTGAGAACAAAGGAAAAACTGGTCTTGAGAGAGGCCAATTGACACCCCACAATACTTGTATGCGCTGGTTTTTTCTCGGACTCTTCTTTCTCTACAGTTGTTACGGATTCGCTCAATCCACCCCCGTCTATTTGAGCCCTCATAACCCGGCACCCACGGGTCATTTTGATCTGAAGCTTCTCAAGAAAAGGGCCACCCATTATGACCAATATGAGTGGCTCTGGGTGCGTGATGAAAAAGGCAACAATGGTTGGGTGCTCAAAGCCTCCGCCCTGCTCCCTCTGGATTTTTCGCGGCAAGCCATACTTGGCAAAGGGGAGCCCATTCACCCCCAGCCTCGCAACTTCAATCTGCCTCAGAAAACTTTAGATCAACCCCAAATCGTGTCGATCGTGAAACGGCACCGCGACTGGTACCGGATCATCTACAAAGACGGTGATAAGAAGTATTTTGGTTGGGTTCGCTCCCGCTACCTGAGCCCTTATTCAAAAGATGCCGGCTTCTTTTTCTCAACCGCAGAGACCCACCTTCGAGCGGAACC
>CBDUOS010000081.1:0-16076 GCA_965368905.1 uncultured Bdellovibrionales bacterium
CCTCGATATTGTTTCTGTATCAAATCCACGGTTTTTTAGCAATGAAGCCATTCGTTTTGGCTCTTTGGAGCCCCGACTTTTTGTCTCGAGGACGTCCCGTGCTTTGGCCATTTCCATTTCGGGGTCTTTTTCGGTTCTGGGGAGTCCCTTTTCGCGCAGGAAGTGCTGGATGTAGAGGTGTCCCTTGTTTTTCCGGTGCAGGTTTTGACTCACCTTGTGAGCCAGTTCCTCGGGTGATAACAGCCAGCCTCGCTTTTTGATTTCGGCCAGGGCGGGCTCAATCTCTTCCATTGGAAAATGCTTGCTTAGTTTTTCGATCAGTTCTTTTTCAGAGTGATCGCGGCGGGCTAAGTAGTCCATGGCTTTGATCGATGGCGTTTTCTGTGGTTTCGGCGTTCTAGTCATCATCCTCTTCTAAATCAAATCCAGGGAAAGATGGCAAGTCATCCAGCTCCTTAGGGCGGTTGGCGATTTTGGTGTCCGATTGGCCCGGAGAAATTCCGCTGTACTTCAGATAAAAGTCATCTGGATGGTTACAGAGTTTGAGTGCGTCCTTGAGAGTGATTTTATTATCCTTAATCAATCGCAGGAGGCTTTGATCAAAGGTTTGCATTCCAGTGGACTTGGCCGAAGTTTCGATAGCATGAGAGATCATTTTGGTTTTTTCGGGGTCCTCAATCATTTCGCGAATCCGAGTGTTGTTGACCATAATCTCAATCGCGGGAATGACTCCCTTTTTGTCTTTGCGAGGTGCCAGGCGTTGGCTAATAACAGCTTGCAGGGTTGAGGCCAGTTGCCTACGGATTTGATCTTGTTGATGGCTTTCAAAAACTCCCAAAATCCGATTGATGGTCTCTTGTGCGTCGAAGGTGTGTAAGGTTGATAGAACAAGGTGTCCAGTAGAAGCTGCAGTCATAGCGGTTTCTATGGTTTCGCGGTCGCGCATCTCACCGATAAGAATCACATCGGGATCTTGCCTTAATGCGGCTCGCAGAGCGGTTGAAAAGTTAGTGGTGTCTAAGCCCAACTCTCGTTGCGAGATCAAGCTACGATGGTCGCGAATCAAATACTCAATGGGGTCTTCGATGGTGATGATATGCTTGTTCTTATGTTTGTTTATATGGTTGATCATTGCGGCCAGGGTGGTGGACTTCCCCGAACCGGTCACACCCGTCACCAAAATCATACCGCGTTCTCGGTTGGCAATCTTTTCGATGATCGGAGGGATGTTTAAGTCTTCAAATGCGGGGACATCGTCAGAGATCACTCGTGCCACGATTCGTACTGAGCCTCTTTGCATAAACAGGTTCACTCGAAAGCGGCCAACCCCCTTCACACCATAGCCCAAATCCACTTCTTTAAAGTGATCGAACTTTGTGCGCTCTTCTTCGGTTTTTATCAGTTGTTCAGCAAAACCTGAAAGTTGAGCGGCCGTCATTGGTTTCCACTTTTTTGAAAGAGGAAGCATACGACCGTGTCGGCGGACGACGGGAACAACGCCCGCCTTGAGATGCACATCACTGGCTTTCCGCTCTGTCGCTACGGTAAGAATTTCATCTAAGGAAGCCATATCAACAGTCTATACAAAAGCCACCCGAAGGTGCAGAAAAAACTTTTGCGAAATCCAGTGACAATTAGCGAACGACTTTGATTTCGTTGCCTTCAGCCACCGTGAGGGTGTGTTTTCCATACTGAAGCTCGGCCACAAAACCATCTTCTTCGCTATAATAATCATACTTGTATTCGGCTAGGGCCCCCATAAATTTTTCAGACAACCCAAGATCTTCAAAAGTGTCGGGGTAGAAGCCAAAAAACTTGTATTGCTCGTTGGCAGCGGCTGACATGCGCTTCAAAAGTTCTCGCATTTCTTGCTGACGCTTTTTGTTGAGGCCTTCGACTCCGATCACGGGATCTTTTTTAAGGTCCAAAGTGATGGCTTGGGCGTTAGAGAAAACGAATAAAAGGGTGAGTAAAATCGCTAAATGTTTCATGCTCTTATTTTCAGCTGAATCAGTTAAAAAAAGAAACAGGAATCTCAGCTACGGCGCAGTGAGGCGACGGTTGTTAGGCCTTTTCACAATCTTTGACATTTGTGGTGGCAGGGCGGACAAAAGGCCATGTTGATTCGTTGGTTGGCCACAGCTGTCGCCACTCTTGGGGTGGGAAAAATACCAAAAGCGCCGGGCACTTGGGGCTCTTTACTGGCAGTGCTTGTTTGGAAGGCAATCATGCCTGTGAACCTTACGATTCAGTTGGTCTCGATTGTTGTTGCCTTTATTATGGGCTGGGTTGCCACTCGATATTATGAAAAGTTTTACGATAAGCATGATCCCAAAGAGGTGGTGATCGATGAACTGGTGGGAATGTGGATGGTAATGGTTGTCTTTACCCTTTCCTCTCTTCCTAGTTGGATGGATGTCGCATTAGGATTCCTTTTGTTTCGATTGTTTGATATTTGGAAACCCTTTCCCGTTGGGTGGATTGACCGTCGAGTTCCAGGAGCTTTTGGAACCATGATCGACGATGTCGCGGCGGCTGTTATGGCCATCCTGTTGCTCCTGGCTTTGGGTTGGTTTGGAATTTATTCCGTGGGCGTTGTGTTTTAGGAGTGGAATCTTTGGAAAAAGACATAGAAAAAGTCATTCAGCATTTGCGCGAACAAAAACAAACTCTGACTTTTGCAGAAAGTTGTACTGGAGGCCTTCTGTCATCACGAGTCACAAGCTTACCGGGCGTTTCAGACGTTTTTATGGGCTCAGTTGTGACTTACAGCAATAGAATGAAAAGAGAAGTTTTGGGCGTGTCGGCCCCAGTTTTGAGTACACTGGGGGCTGTCAGTCGACCCGTAGCATTGCAGATGGCTCGTGGTGTGAAAGTCTTGACCGACACCCACTGGGCTGTGAGCATTACCGGAATAGCAGGTCCGGCAGGGGGAACAGATACCAAACCTGTGGGCACTGTCTGCTTTGCCATTGTTGGCCCTGGTTTTGAATGGAGCTCAAAGGAGCTATTCACAGGAAGTCGTATAGAGGTGCAACAGTCATCGGCAAAGTTCGCTATTGAAGCATTAGAGAAAGCCTTTCTTGGCGAACTCAATTGAATTTATAACAAAAGAAAGAACATGGGGGTTCTATGAATACAGATAAGAATAAAGCAATCGACCTCGCCGTTTCCGCTATTGAGAAACAATTCGGAAAGGGTTCGATCATGCGTTTGGGTCAAACGGAAAATCTTTATGGAGATGTTCCAGTCATTTCGGCCGGTGCCCTCAGTTTGGATATCGGTTTAGGAATCGGTGGTTACCCACGCGGAAGAATCGTCGAAATCTATGGACCAGAAAGTTCAGGGAAAACGACTTTGGCTTTGACGGCCATTGCTGAAGCCCAGAAAGCCGGCGGAACCGCTGCCTTTGTGGATGCTGAGCATGCTTTGGACGTGAACTACGCTCGTAACTTGGGTGTGAACACGGAAGATCTTTTGATCTCACAACCGGACACCGGTGAGCAAGCTTTGGAAATCACTGAAACTTTAGTTCGCTCAGGCGCGCTGGATATTTTGGTGGTGGACTCGGTGGCGGCTTTGACTCCAAGAGCGGAGATCGAAGGCGACATGGGTGATTCTCATATGGGCCTACAAGCTCGTTTGATGTCGCAAGCCTTACGTAAACTAACAGGTGCGATCAGTCGCAGTAAAACCACAGTGATCTTTATCAACCAAATTCGTATGAAAATTGGTGTGATGTTTGGGAACCCTGAAACCACAACGGGTGGTAACGCTTTGAAGTTTTACTCTTCTGTGCGTTTGGATGTTCGCCGTATTGGTGCCATCAAATCAGGTGATGAAGTGATCGGAAACCGCACGGCTGTCAAAGTTGTGAAAAACAAAATGGCGCCTCCATTTGCGAAGGTGGAGTTCGACATCATGTACGGTAAAGGAATCTCTCGAGAGGGTGATATTCTTGACTTGGGTGTGAAGCACGAAATCGTCGACAAGTCGGGAGCTTGGTTCAGCTACAACGGTGAGCGTTTGGGGCAAGGTCGTGACAACTCGAAAGGCTTTTTGAAAGAAAATCCTAAAATTATGGAAGAGATTCGTCGTAAAGTTTGCGAGGTTAAAGGAATCACGTTTGGTGCACCAAAAACAGCGGCCTCTAAAAAAGATGCTGCCGTGGCCGAAGTGAAGTCCGATCCTAAACCAGTCAAAAAAGCGAAGGCTAAGAGCCCTCGATCTCATTGATTGCGGAGACTTGAGATGAAAACGATTTTAGTTCTATTAGTGACTTTAATGGCGGGAGTGGCTTCGGCCGCTCCTCGCAGTTACAAAATTGATATGGAGATGATGGTCGATGGTAAAGTGGTTTCTGAGCCCACGATGATCGTTCAAGAAGGCTTGAAGGCCAGCGTGGAGTCGAAGCCAGAAAATGGTGAAGCCACATTTATTGAAGTGGTCGCCTCTGAAAAGACTCTCCACGGTATCGATGGTATTTTAATGGACCTCGAAGTGGGCTATGTTGATGCCACCGGAGCACGTAAAGTGGCCGCCCGCCCGCGATTGCTCGCTAAAGATGGAGCCAGGGCCCAAGTGATTTTAAACGATAAAGGAAAAAACCAAGAGGTTTCAATCAAAGCAAAAGCCACTCGCGTTTCTCGTTAAAAAATCATGGTCGATTCAGAGTTGGCTTTTGATTAAATCTTTAATTGAAGTGATTTCGTCTCGAAGGGCGTTGATATCTTGTCGAGAGACGCTCCCATCTGTCGCTGTGGCTTGGGACTGAACTGTCTGTTCATCATCAAAAACCAAGTCGTCAGTGTAAACTTCGGTGCGAAAGGCGTCGCGGCGGAGCATACGGTTTCTTTGTGTGAGGAATTCATTTTCAGTTTCGAGTTTATCGATCAAATCTGATTTGACGCCTAGTTTTTGATTGAGGTGATCCATGTCACGCAACAATCGTCGGTACTCGCGCATCAAAAGAAGGAGAAGGGCTGAGAACGAAAGGCAAAAAACATAGAATATTAGAGTTGTCAGAGCCATTTCGAAAGTCCAAAGGTTTTAGGTTTTTCCCAATCATCTGTAAGGGATTTCAAGTTCATAGAAAAACGCTACCATCGGCTAAATTTAATTTGAAAGACAAAACAAGACAGTAAACAACAGAGGCTGTAAGAGTCGGCGGTGGCCTTAGAGCGTGAAAATAGAAGCCCTGTGATTTTCCTAACTTAGGCCACAGTTTTGGCTTCTATCAAATTTAAGAGTTTGACACTGAGCACACACCAGAGGGGTGTGCGCTGCTGTAACAGCTCACAAAAGGCGTTTTACTCTTCGCTGGGGCAAGCTCCAACGAAGTATCGGTCTTGCCGACGCATACGAACCAGGCCTTGTAGACTGGCCTTGGCCACACAAAGAGTCATTTCTTTAGACTGGTCCCCAGCGGGCCATTTGCAGATATGAATTTTATGGCTTTGCAGGTTGGACTCGCAGCTGTGACTGGCGCGAACCGTATCCTTCTCGAAAGCATTTTTTGGACAGATCACGCAGCTTTCGCATTCATTACCGACCATAGATTGTTTTTTCTTTTTCTTCTTCTTTTTCTTCTTCTTATGATCATGTTTCTTGTCTCGACAAGATCGATCTCCGCCATCGTCGCAATCGCCTTCGCAATCACCGTCGTCATCGTCATCATCGCCGCTATTGCCAGCATCACCGTCGTCACAATCGACTTCACAGTCATCATCGCCACCATCGGGGCAGTCGCCTTCGCATTCGGTGCCATTATCACCAATACCTTCGTCACCAGTATTTTCTTCTCCGAGAATATCTGCTTCCTCTTCTTCCGTAACGACTTCAAAACCGTTGGCGTCGCTGCCACTACCAGTCACTGAGCCACCTGTATCGAACTTGGCTTTGTCACAGGCTGTGAAGAGTAAAAGAGTAAAGAATAGTATTAGTAAGTGCCTCATTTTGATCCCCCATTCATTCCGTATTCTCTTAATGGTGCAATTCATGTACCTGATGGAAACGAATGAGACGCAGCTCGAGACGAAAACTGTCTAATAAGGACACTCGTTGAATAGTATATAACTGAACAATATTGAGACGATTGAGTCTCACTGTGCAGCTAGGATCTCTCGGATTTTTTTACGCAAGGACTGCTGATTGGGGTTTATGTTTAAAGAGGCCTGGTACGCTTTAATGGCGAGTGGCTTGTTGCCAGTAGCCAGTAAAGAGTGGCCATAAAACTTGTAAGTATCGTACCTTTTGACCCCATTGTTGATTGCCTTTTTAAAGTTGATCACAGCGTATTTGTGAAAGCCTAGGTGGGTTTGAGCCATAGCTAAATTGGCAAGAGCGAAATAGTCCCTAGGGTCTAAATTAACAATTTTTGCAAACACATCGTGACTGCAGAGGGTGTCACCATAAGTGTTGCACTCGGCCCCAAGATTTCGAAGTTGTTTTTTATTCAGCTGCGGTGGCACACGGTAAAGTTCTTTTTCGATTTTTGCGACATGGTATTTAGGCATTTGAATTTCATAATAGGTGAGAAGGCCTAGGCCTAAAGCCACACAAACAGCCATTGCCGTCATGGCACGTTTTTGATCTTTCCACCTTTTGTCTGCAATCAATCGTTCCTTGTTTTGCAGGTTTGCGATCACCCATGAAATAAAAAGAATCGTCAGACCGATTCCTAAAAAAATGTTTCGGTACAACGAATCCGAAATCCATGGACTCGAACCGATAACAATTCCCAAAATAGCGAGGAGGCTCGGCCCCGCATTTTTCATTTTTCCCAAAAAGCCTTTACGATCCATGGTTCCCTTCTTCGACCCGAAAAGGCTCCATCCCAGTGCCTTTTCACGTCACTATACTACAAGGATTATGCCGCTTCTACGCCTGGTATATTGCATCTGACAGCAATATTCTGCAGATTTTTCAGGGTCGTCAACTATATCTCCAGAGCCAATGCCCTTTCTTTATTTTCTTTGCCAAGATCTGGAAAACCTTCGTTCGAGGTTTTCCAGATTTTTGTAGCAAAGAATAGAAAGAGCCCAGTGCGATTAAGATAGGTATGCCACATTTATTGAATCGGACTAGAGGGACTTTAGTTTTTCTATGAGGTCGAGGGTTTCGGCTCTTTTTTTGTAATCGGCGTCGACGAAGGAGTACACAACTTCTCCTTCTTGGTTGACGATGTAGGTGGCGGCCAATGGGAGCTCCCATTTGTCATTGCCATTGGCTTTGTCGAGATCAATGCCAAATTTTTGATAAACTTGTTTTAACTCGTCATTGAGTTGGAACATGAGTCCGAACTTTTGACCGACCTCTCCGTTTGCGTCACTCAATACATAGTATTCGATCTGTTGCTCTTTTACAGTTTTAGCTGAGCCATCTGGGGTTTCAGGAGAAATAGCCACTAGCTCGGCTCCAGTGGATTTGATTTCTGCAATATGTTTTTGTAGGTCTCGCAACTGAAGGTTGCAATAAGGGCACCAGCTTCCGCGGTAAAAGACAATCAATAGTGGGCCTTGTTTTAATAAGTCGGTCGATCGCACCAATCCTTTTTGTACATCGGGCAGCTCAAAAGATGGCATTTTATCTCCCGTTTTTAAAGCCGTATTCATCACATTTGATTGTTTCAGGTCGCGAATGGCCTGATACATCACTTTCCGATTTTCGGGCGCTGATTTTTGTGCTGACAATTGGGCTTTCTCTGCCAACTGAACGGTCAAAGTTCTTTGTTCGACATGTTTAACAGTTTCAGGGTTTCTTTCATCCTTTTTGGAGCAGGCAGATGCGATTAGAAGAGTTAGAGCGAGTACAAATAGTTTCATTTTCTTTCCTTTGGTGTGATTGAAAAGGGCTGTACTCTAGAAGTCTCTTATTTTTCCACAGTTTCCTAGGCTTTATACTCTGGGCTATGTTTACGCGGACCGTGCTGACAGCTCGTAGCTATGGTGAAACCATAAAGAGGTTTCGTTTTAAGGGGGAAAGCATGCGTGCACTTCTATTGGTATTACTTTTTGGACTGAGTGTTGAGGCTTCAGCAAAAGTTGTGAATATGTATTCTGTTTCGCCAGAAAGCTCAAAACCGATCTTGGTACCCGATGCAGTCAAAATTAAAACGGCAACTGGTCGAGAGAAGTTGATGGATGTTCGGATCAAGATGACAAAGTATGTGATCACGAAAACGGAGCAGGGGCCAAAGGTTAAATTTACTCCAGTTTGCGAGATTGATGTTCTGGTTCCAATTGAAGACTTATCCTCCGGAGGTTTGATCAGTGAAAACAATATGGGGGCTTGCGAGTCTGAGTACAATGGCAAGCGAGTGGTCGTGGTTGTTTCAGGAATGATTTACGATAGCGAAGGTTATGATTTCAGTGATGAATCGAAAGGATGGATGCGAAACTTTTTTGCACACCTTAGTTTGTCTTCAAACGAAATCATTTTTGGTCTTGGTGACTTTAATTTAGACTCCACTCGTGATCCCGATATGACTTATCTATCCTCGGCTTTGTCGGTAGATCCGCACTTGGGATCAACTAAGCAACGGCGAGAAGGGTTCACGGCTCGAGTGCGTTATCGGACCAACTGAAAATGTTCAAAAAGAATACCACAAGGCTGTTCTATGTTTTTCTCATGTTGATTCTGCTGGAGAGTGCTTCCTATATTTCTTACAAGCTTTACGAAAATAAATTCTTTTTTATTAAGAAATCGATCTTGCAGACGAGCCATGTGGTAAAACTTAAGAAAATTTTTGATAAGGATCTTGGCTGGAAACAGAACCCAAAACGAAGTGATCCTGACGTTCAATATGACTGGTTGTGCTTTGGTGATTCATTCACCTATGGTGATGAAGTGGAGTTACCTCAATCGTGGCCATTCTATTTGCAAGAACTTAGTGGAAAAAAAGTTATGAATGGTGGGGTTTCGGGGTATGGACTTGGGCAGAGCTACCTTCGTTATAAACGAGAGACTTCCCAAGCCGAAGGACGACTTGTTTTGATGGCTTTTATTTCTAATAATCTTCGTCGAATGTTGTCTCGATCGAGATTATTTAAGGGTGATAACTCTTTTATCGTTTTGCCGAAGCCTAGGTTTGCTCTTGATCAAGTCGGAGATTTGAAGCTGCTGCCAAACCCTATTGGTTCGATCAATGAAGTCGACAAACTTAATGATATCGAGTTCCTGAAAGGTCTTGCTGCTGAAGACCATTGGATGAAGGTAAACCCTCCTCCAGTAGCACAATTTCCATACAGTCATCTTCTTTTTTCAAAAAGGTTTTGGACTGCGATTTGGAAGGTTTCCTTTTTAGGGCGTTCTTCAAAATACGCTGATGATTATGAGACCGATAGCAGCACCCAAATAATTTTCAAAAGAGTCCTCAGTTTATGGAAAAGAACGCTTCAGTCAAGAAAGCAAAAAGGCGTTTTAATACACCTTCCTAAGAAGGAAGAGTTTGAGGCCTTTAGAGAATTTAAACGGATTCCTTCTGTTGTTAAGCTGAGTGAAAAAAATTGCAGTGAACTGAATTTAATATGCCTTTTTCCACTGTATCAACATGACTTATTGGAAGGAGAGGGTTTAAACGATCTCTTTATGCCCAATGGTCATTATTCACCAATACTGAACAGAAGAATTGCCAAATTTCTTTATGGAAAGATAAAAGAATTAAAAATCGCCGATTAAAGTTTTTAGTCCGAGAGGACGGTGAGCATGAGACATCTCAAGAGGCATTCGCTTCTCTTTAGCCATCCGAGCTGCTTTGACATGCAAAAAGGGAGAGCCTCCCTCTGTTTTTTCGATGATCTCATCCCATGTGAGCCTTGGAAAATGTTCAGCATCTTTGTTTTTGTGTGGGTCATCTGAAAAAATTCCTTCGGTATCTTTTTTAAATTCACATTTTGCGCAACCGAAGTGGGAGGCCATAGCAATCGCTGTGGTGTCTGAGCCCCCGCGTCCCAAGGTGGTGATGTCTTTTGTGCTTGGATCCACGCCTTGGAATCCCGCAATAATCACCACTTTATTTTTCTTAATTTCTTCATCCACTCGAATGGGCTTCACTTCAAGAATGTTAGCATTGCCATGAGTTCCGCAGGTCATGATCCCAGCTTGGCTCCCGGTGAAGCTAATGGCAGGAACGTTCAAGTTGTTCAAAGCCAGGCTTACTAAAGCCATACTGATTCTCTCGCCCGCTGTTAAGAGCATGTCGAGCTCTCTTTGGTTGGGCTTATCTGATATTTGATGAGCCATTTTCAAAAACTCATCCGTTGTTTTGCCCATTGCGCTTACGACCAAAAGAAAGCGATCACCTTTGGCGTAGTCTTGCTGAATTTGATTTGCGATAGCTTTGATTTTTTCAATAGAGTCTAAGCTAGTTCCGCCGTACTTTTGGACTCTTAAAGAATGAGACATGGAATCCCTCTTTAAATAGTGGTTTTACCGATGATCTTTGCGTATTGCTGAACCAAAGGTTTGGAGCCAACAGGGACCTTGATACGATGCTGCTTTATCTCTCTTGGGACAAAGCCTTTTAACAGATCGGGATTTAAATCTTTCAGGTAACGATGACGGACTCCAATGTACTGTGCAAGGTTCGCTAAGTCTGTCCCACCTGGAACCACAGTCTCTTCAAACCTGTAGGGCACGTTATATTCTAAATCTTTAAAACCGTAGAGGGCCGGAGACTTGGCGATCAGTGTGGCCGCGATGATTTTAGGCACATAGTTGATTGTTTCTTTTGGAAGAAGTTGCATTTCAGCAAGTTCCCAAAAGTCATTGGTTTTGTGTCTTGTGATCAATCTTTGGATTCGATTTTCACCAGTGTTGTACGAGGCTGAAACCAGATGCCAAGATTCAAACATTTTGTATAAATCTTTCTTGTATCGGATCGCAGCACTGGTCGCTTTGGTAAAGTTACGTCGTTCATCTATCCACCAGTCGACTTTCAATCCGTATCGACGGGCGGTGGGTGCTATAAACTGCCAAATTCCGACAGCACCAGCGTGGGATTTGGCTCGGGCGATAAACCCACTCTCAATCATCGCCACGTAAAGAAGATCCTGCGGCAAGTTATGTTTTTCCAATTCTTTTTGAATGTAAGGGGCGTAGCGAGCCGATCGCTCCAGCCACCTCTTGAAGGATCTTTTGCCACGTGTTTGGTAGTAGTGAATCCAGGATTTGACTTGCGCATTGTAAGTCACAGGGAAATCAAAAACGGGTGGAGAATAGGTGCTCTTAATGGGGGCCCGTAGATCTTTACGAAAATGACGAAATTTTCGCACCTTCTGAGTTCCGGTTTCAGAAGTGGTTTTGCGAACAGCAGCTATGCTAGGAACTGAAAAGGAAACAGCAAGACTGAATAAGAGAAAGAGTTTTCCTAATAATTTCATATACCAAAAGTTCCTTTGTCCTGGAGTCGCTTGGACATTGCCCACGTTAATGTATTTTATACTCCCCATTATGACTAAAAAACGAGGGTTCGTCGAACCCTAATCTAGGCCAGCAGCCTTGTTGACACCACCGTCGGAAAACTGACACAAAACACAGTACTAAGTCTAAGTGTTTAATACTTAATGGTTCCAATTCACGACTGGACTTTAGTAAGCAAACAATTGAAGTTTTGTAGCAAAAATTTCTGTACCTATCCTAAAAGCGAGCACCACCTATCGATCGGGTTTTTTCTCTTCAAAAGACCATAGAACCTTTGTCCAGTTGAGGTTTATTGGCATAGGCATTGCTATCTTTTTAAGAAGTATGAGTACTAAAGGGATCTATACAGCCGTAAGTGGAGCCGTTGCACACAGTGCCCAAATGGACACGATCTCCAACAATATTGCCAACGCCAACACGCCCGGCTTTAAAAAAGATAAACAGATATTCAAAGAGTATCTGACCAGTTACGAAAAGCAACCAGAGGTGATTGAGTCGCCTAAGGTTCCGGCTTCAATTGATAGCTTCTATCCGATCAATGGAGGGGATAAGAGCTATGTTGACGTCGATGGAACCTCAACGGATTTTTCGCAAGGAGCGCTCAAACTCTCTGGCAATCCCTTAGACCTCGGAATCGAGGGAGATGCCTTTTTCGAAGTTCTTACACCAGGGGGCGTACGCTACACCCGTAATGGGCACTTTACATTAAACGCTGATGGAATTGTTGTAAACAAGCAGGGATACCCCTTGATGCTCCAGGGTTTCGAAGGTCAAACTCCACGAGAAAGATTTATTCAACTGACAGATCAGAAGAACTTTACGATCACCGCACGTGGTGACGTTTTTGTAGATGGAGCGAATCAAGGTCGACTGTCTTTGCTAACAGCGACAGAAAAAGATGCTCTTCATAAGCAAGGGAACTCGCTCTATACAGTTCGTGAGAATTTTGAAAATCAAATGGTTAATGCTTCTAACTATAAGGTTCACCAAGGGGCTTTTGAGAGAAGCAATGTTAATATTGTAAAAGAAATGACAGAAATGATTAATGCTACGCGTGTATTTGAAAGTACGCAAAAAGCGATTCAGGCTTATGATTCCATGAACCAAAAATTAACCAATGAAGTTCCTAGAATCAGGTAGTGAGGAGTAAAGATGTTAAAGGCTTTAAATACTGCGGCCACTGGAATGCAAGCACAACAGACCAATATGGAAGTGATTTCCAACAATATGGCCAACGCCTCGACAACGGGATTTAAAAAAGCCCGAGCAGAGTTCGAAGACTTACTTTATCAAACGGAGAAAGAGCCCGGTGCGGCGTCAGGTCTGAATGCTGTTTCACCGACAGGAGTGCAAACAGGTTTGGGTGTGAAAACGGCGGCGGTATCGCGCGACCATACTCTTGGAACAGCAAAGATGACCGACAACCCCTTTGATCTTGCTATTCAAGGAAAAGGCTTCTTTCAAGTGATGAATGAAGAAGGGGAGGTCATGTACACCCGTAATGGAGAATTCAAAAGAAACTTTGAAGGAAAACTTGTAGATAAAAATGGGAACCTCTTGGTTCCAGAAGTGGAACTGCCTACGGACACCGTAGATGTACGAATCACAGCCCGTGGCGAAGTCGAACTTATTCGTGACCGTCTTTCTAAACCAGAGGTTATAGGGCAAATTGAGCTGGCCTCATTTATTAATCCAGCGGGCTTAAAGGCGATGGGAAAAAATAATTTCAGTCCCTCTCCAGCCAGCGGTAACCCACAAACGGGACTTCCTGGGCGGGGACACTTTGGAGCGGTTTCTCAAGGTGAGCTAGAAGGATCCAATGTAAATATTGTAGAAGAGATGGTGAATATGATTGAGGCTCAACGAACTTTTGAAACAAGTTCGAAGGCGATGCAGGCTTCTGATCAAATGTTACAGATGATTAATAACTTAAGGTAGGCGATGTATAAGGTTTTGTGTCTTTGTTTATTTATGATAGTTTTTGCTGGAACTCAGCCGGTAGATAAGATTGTTGATGTTGAGTCTTATTTGCAAAAGACCATCCAAACCGAAGTGAATAAAGAGTGTGAAACCTGTCAGGTCGAGCTGTTTATACACAACAAGAAAATCTTGCAAGATGTGGCCATCCCTGATCAAGTGATCTCTGATCGATGGCGTGGCCAAACCAATTTGGTTTTAAAGATGGGAGATGAGAATCGCATTGTGACAGTCACCATACGGTGGCGTGATCAAGTGATTATCGCAAAATCAAACATACGCCAAGGGCAGACAATTGGTATTGCTGATGTCAAATCTATTGAAAGAGACGTGACATTTATGCAGACACCGTATCTAAGCAAAATTGATAGTGTTGTTGGTATGGAGCCTCGTAAGATTTTTAAACGTGGTCAGGTTATTGATGAAGGTTATTTAAAAAAGCCACTGGTTGTGAAATACGGGCAACCGGTGAAAGTCTTCTTCCGCCAGGGTTCTTTAGAGCTAACCATCTCTGGCCAAGCGAAGGGTGCTGGAGCCATTGGCGAGCGAATTCCCGTTTATTTACCAAACACGAAAAAAAGACTTTCAGCAGTGATATTAGCTAAAGATGAAGTGAGGGTCCAATGAGAAGAATGACAAAGTTATTGGTTCTAGTGTTCGTTTGCTGTGGTCTTCTTACTGGGTGTGCCAGTTTTGGAGCCTGGATGAAAGAGCTTGTTGGTGGAAAGGTAACTCGCAAAAGCAAGAAGGTGGGGCAACGAGCTGTTGGCAAAATTGATAAAAATAAAAATTATCGACGCACCGACCATCAAAGCCTACAAGAAGAATCAAAGTTAGGTGCCAGCTCAGGATCTCTATGGATTGAACGGGGACAAGGTTCTTATCTATTCACTCAGAACACCAACCGATTGATTGGTGATCTAGTCAACGTAGAGATCGAGGGACAGGCGAAAAAGCAAATAGAAACCAAAGTTAATGTTATTCAGAATCTTTTGGACCGTATCATGTTGCAAAGAGAAGAGCGAAGAATGGCTATGGAAAAAAGAAAAAATTCTGGTAAGCGAAGTGTAGCCTCGAAGAAATCCAAAAAGGCAGCAGCCCCCGCGCCAGCCCCAACCCCAGCAGCTCCAAAGAAACCAAGTCAGAAATTTGAAGTGAAAGTTGTGCCCTCACAAATAACTGAAATTATGAAAGATGGCTCTTACATGGTTGAGGGAGATCAACCTTTTATGATTGGAAAGCGTGAGTACAAATTGGTTGTAAAAGGCATAGTTCGTCAAGAAGACTTCGATGATGAAGGAATTAGCGCTGAAACTCTTCTTGATCCGAAGTTTGATATTGTGACCAACAGGAGTAAAAAGCGATGAAACACTTGGCATTGATCTTCATAGGAATTTTTCTCCTTTGCCCGCAGTTGCAAGCCTCGGGAGTGCGAATCAAAGATATGGCCAACCTGAGAGGAGTGCGAGACAACCAACTCCGTGGCTACGGATTGGTCGTCGGGTTAAACGGAACGGGTGACTCCAACCTTGAGTTCACTTCGAAAAGTTTGAAAAGAATGTTGGACAAACTGGGCATGAAATTGGATGGCAATGATGTTGCCTCACAAAATGTTGCTGCGGTGATTGTTACTGGTACCTTGCCTCCGTTTGCTCGCGCAGGCAACAAGTTAGATGTTTCTGTTAACTCGATAGGAGATGCCTCAAGCCTCAAGGGAGGAACACTAATTCAAACACCCCTTCGTGCAGCTGATAAGAACGTTTACGCTGTGGCTCAGGGGCCGATGCTGACTCCTGCAGAACATTTGACTGTTGCAAAAATACCGAACGGAGCCATGGTTGAACGTGATATAGAAGCTGAGTTTTCTCACCGTAAAATGTATCGTTTCACCCTGAATAACCCTGACCTTACCACTGCCGCACGGATGGCAAAAACTATCAATATGGACTTGGGTGGAAAGTACGCCACCGCAATCGATCCGGGAACGGTCGACTTTATTGTTCCTTTTCACTATGAAGGAAAAGGTGTTGAACTCCTTGCTGTGATTGAAGCCCTTAAAGTTTTTCCAGATCAAAAAGCAAAAGTTGTTGTGAACGAAAAAACAGGAACTGTGGTTATTGGAGAGAATGTGATGATCGATAAGGTGGCGATCAGCCACGGAGATATCACTGTCAATGTTGCGCCTCCGCAGAATCAACAAGGGCCTGCACGTTTGCGAGGACCGGCTTCGACAAAAACCTCAGAGAAAAACGAGCGGGTTCACATGGTTGAAGGTGATCAAGGTCGTGTCAGTGTTGGTGAACTCGTCCAAAGTTTGAATCGGATGGGTATCAAACCTAAAGACCTGATTGTAATTTTACAAAACATTAAAGCTTCTGGTGCCTTACAGGGAGAGCTAGAAATATTGTGATGAATGTTAGAAAGATAAAAACGATTAAGTTAAACTATAAGAATGGGATGACATGGAGGTTGTCCCGCGGGGGGTTGAAGGTAAAGAGGCCGTAACCAGGAAGGTTCAGGAGTGAGCAGGAATGAGGTCAACTAGCGGCATTTGTTGCAGGACCTAAAACTCTAACGGCAAAGGATTTGTCAGGTCTCTCTTCCTCCCCATTTTTTTTGTCTATGAAAGCACATAAAGCGCAACCAAAACCAATGCATCCACAGTTAAAGAAACTGGA
>CBDUOS010000082.1:0-16026 GCA_965368905.1 uncultured Bdellovibrionales bacterium
ATGGGTCTCTGTACAGTGGGCGATATGGCTGGTGCTGATGGTGAGCTTTCGGATTACTCTCCTCGTACTTATAATCCAGGGGATGATGAGCACACGTCCTGTGTGCAGGCGCGTATCGAAGGCTTTAGGACTGAACATGACCAGGCAGTCGCTGCTGTGAATGCTGATAATGAATTAAGTCGTACTGGAAAAAGAAACCGTGTCACAGAACTGGTTGCAGCCCTGGACAGACGTATTCGCGAAGCTCGTGCTAGTGAGTGTCACACCAGTGCCGATGGTCAAATTACAGATGCGCGTGGGAATGTGGTCGATCAACCTTATAATATTCGAAATTTAATGTCCTCGATCGCACCAAAAATTCGTTCCAATACAGCACTTTCTAATATGGAAGAAAACCAATTGCGAGCAGCAACGGGGTTAACATCGGCTCAATTTCGATCAACTTTTTGTTCGAACCGTGAGCATGATGATTTTATGACGAACCTTCGAGGGAACCTTGCTGGTGGTCTGGATGCTTTTGAAGTTTTAGGAACATCTGCAGAATCCAACCTTTACCTGGGGCATGGTCGAGCCGCTCGAGTGATGATGAACCGTTGTGCCACTCGTGGACGCCCCATGCAGACCAGTGATTATGAGGGCTGTCGTCGAACCATGATTCACGATGCTCAAACTATCCGTTGTGCTACTACTGAGCATCCAATCTTGGCTGTGAATCGCTCCACCAATCGATGTATGTTGATTCGTGGCTCTGAAACACGAACAACAGCCACCGCCGAAGAGGAAAGAATTGATGGAACTACTGCAACAACAATTGCTGAGCGCCAGTTGGTCTTGAGTGTGAGAACGCCTGGGCGAAACTCCACTTTGCCTATAGACAGTGAAGATGCTTTCTTAAATCAATATCAGCTTCAGCAATACCGGTGTGATGGAGAGACTTCAGTAGAAAATCCTGATGTTTTTGGGCCGGACTGCTGGAGAGCAGCGGGTGTTCGCGAACGTCACGATGCACCTGAAGGAGACGATCAGCAGATCGATCTTTAAGAATCTTTGTTTAGTTTAAAATGACAAAAGGCTTTGAGAATTCTCAAAGCCTTTTTTTATCCTCTTCTGAATGACTATCTTTATTAGAGAACGATCATTTGCTCAACCACTGGAGCATGAGGGTTTCTTGTGGGTTGCTCAACAGGGTGACTGACGGTGGCGTCTGGCTCATCAACAACCACGTTTGGAACAACCGGATCAGCAACCGTAGCTGTCGTTGTAGTGCCAAACAGAGTGTCCAATTGGGCTTGGGTTAGGTTAGTAGCTGCATCGTCAAGCATGTGGGTGTCAGTCTGAGAGAAATCATGGAACTGATTCGAGTTTCCGCGACCGATAATGCTGCAGTCAACGAATTCACCATTGCGTAGGGGCACGCCCGAGCAAGCTCTTTCACAACCGTTGATAACGTTGGTCATCATTTCTACCGCATTTCGCACTCCAACGGGTGTGTCCAATCCCACTTCGATCGCTGCGATTTCAGAAATCGGTGTGGTTCGCGGTGATGCCATTTCGGCGTGGGTCGAAAGTAGCGTTGTCCATGTATTAGATAGAACAGCATTGCTGAGATGTTCCTTACAGGTTCGACCATTGATTACATTTGTACCATCAGCGTCAGCAAAAGCCGCTGAAACGACTCCGGTCGCAGCCAAAAATATGCAGACCTTTACAATTGACTTCATCATCTTATTTCTCCTTCAAATATAGTCATACTAAAGGAATTGCAAGCCTAGGACCGGGGCAGGCCTGGATAGATTCATTTTGAGACAGTAAAATCAAAACACGCTAGACGGCTGTCAAAACAGTTTACACCTAGGCATACTGCAAACAGGCCATTGTTTTCATTTGAAATCCGAAAAAGTGAGACGGGGCTCACTTTACGGAAAGCACTTCAAATTGATTTTTTTGTAAATAGGCAGAATGAATAGGGTAAGGGTTCGAAACGCTCGTCGCGGTCACTCAATATAAAGTTTTCTTCGTAGTCCGGGTACTTGGCATCGCCTTCAAACTCTTTGTCGATGAGAGTGAGGTAAAGCTGGTCGGCTCGATCGAGTGTTTGCTTGTAGATCTCGCCACCGCCAATAATGAAAACCTCATCACCCCAACGGCTGGTTTGCCCTTCACAAAATTTCAGAGCTTCGTCGATACTACTGAAGACTTCGACCCCCTCAGGCGCCTGGTAACCCTGCTGCCGAGTGATCACTATGTGCAAGCGGTTCTTCAAAGGTTTCGGAAAAGACTCAAAAGTTTTGCGGCCCATGACGATGATATGCCCAGAAGTTTTCTCGCGAAAGAACTTCATGTCCTCTGGCAAATCCCAAGGCAGGTCACCTTCCACACCAATCACTTTGTTTTTCGCGATCGCCGCGATATGAGAAACGATCATACCGACACCTGCGCTTTGATGGACGGGTGTGGATCGTACTCTTGCAATGTGAAATCATCGAAGGTGAAGTCAAAAATATTTTTTACGTCGGGGTTCAGCTTCATGACCGGTGGGGTTTTCGGTGTTCGTGATAACTGCAACTTCACCTGCTCCATATGATTATTGTAAATATGTGCATCTCCAAAAGTATGAATAAACTCGTGAGCTTTAAGGCCAGTGACCTGTGCAATCATCATAGTCAGAAGGGCGTAACTGGCCACGTTAAAAGGAACACCTAAGAACGCATCGGCGCTGCGCTGATAAAGTTGACAAGACAGTTTGCCTTCATTCACATAAAACTGGAAGAAGGCGTGGCAAGGTGGCAGTGCCATCTTGTCCACCTCTCCTGGGTTGTAAGCGACGACCAAGTGGCGTCGAGAGTTGGGATTGGTTTTGATTTGCTCGATCAAATTAGAGATCTGGTCCACCGTCTTACCATCAGAAGTGCGCCACGAGCGCCACTGCACTCCGTAAACGGGGCCGAGGTCACCGTTCTCATCGGCCCACTCATCCCAAATTCTCACCTTGTGCTCTTTTAAGTACTTAATATTGGAATCACCCGAAAGGAACCAAAGAAGCTCATGAATGATGGACTTCAGGTGGACTTTCTTGGTGGTGAGCAATGGAAAGCGATCCAAAGAGTAGCGGGCTTGGTAGCCAAAAACGCTCAAAGTTCCGGTGCCAGTGCGGTCTTCCTTTGGGCTGCCATGATCGAGAATATGTTGAACGAGGTCGAGGTATGTTTTCACTGATGTCTCCTTAATCTGGGTCCATTCATATCACCCAACCCGCTGGGGTGAAATAGAGCCTTCTGTGAGCAAGGGTTGGGCAGTTTAAAAGCTTAATAATTTCGATGATTTAAATTTTTTCCCAGGATCTTAAAAAAGCTTATTGCCGAGGGGTGACAATTGGTGAGGAATCCAATACACCATGAAGTGCTTCTGATACGAGCAGATTTATGATTTTTGGAGGGACTGTTGGAAATTCGCGACCCCATTCATGGGACTCTTACTATTTCAAAAAACGAGACAGCGGTTCTCGATTCTCCCGCTTTCCAACGCTTGCGTATGATCAAGCAGTTGGGGTTTTCTGAATTCAGTTTTCCGGGAGCCACCCACAGCCGTTACATACACTCCCTGGGAGTCTCCTATCTGTCTGGTATTGCCTTTGATTTTATTTTTAAAGATTTCGAATTCAGTTCTCCGACCAAAAGAGAAAACTACCGTCAGATCTTGCGACTGGGAGCTTTGTTACATGATATTGGTCACGGGCCTCTAAGTCACACCACCGAAGAAGTGATGCCGCTTCTTAATGACTTGGGTGTGAAAGTCTATGAGAAACGAAAAGGTAATACTAATGATGCCAGTACCATGGACTATGGGGATCGTCTCGCTGACCATGAAGATTACACTATCAAGTTTGTAACGGATTCGCATCTGACAAAAATTTTAACCGATGCGTTTCCAGAGTTCACCTCCTATCACATTGCCTGTCTGATTGATAAATCATTGCCAGAGGAAGATGATTTTTTTGTAGACCAAGGTTTGAACTTCCGAGTGATTTTAAGTCAGATTGTTAGTTCTGAAGTGGATGTGGATCGCATGGATTATCTTTTGCGTGATGCTTACTTTTGCGGAACATCCTACGGGAAAGTGGAACTCAATTGGTTGCTTGGCAACTTCAAGTACCATGTAAAAAACGATTCGGTTCACCTGGCGTTGGATCGTCGGGCGCTTTACACATTCGATGACTTTCTTTTGTCACGCCACCATATGTACTTGATGGTTTATTTCCATCACAAGAGTATTATTTATGAAGAGATGTTGTACCGATACCTGACCTCAGAAGACTGTGAGTACAAGCTGCCATCTAATATCGAACAGTATTTGAATTCTACGGATTTTTCTCTTTATCAGAACATGGCGGAGTCTAAGAATCCTTGGGCGATGCGAATCACTAACCGGAATTCTTATAAAGTGTTGTTTGAAAATCATATCACAGCCACTGGCTCTGGGCGTACTGCCAAGATTGATGAAATTATGAAAGAAGCCGGCATCGAAACAATTATCGCCAGTTCGGCATCTCGCCTGTCGAAATACCATGGATTGGCTGAAGAAGCAGAGTCCGACCAAATTTTTGTTGTCGACCCTTACGATCCCCATGGGAAGCCGGTGAGCATTGAAGAATGCACCGAAATCTTTCAGAACTACGAGGGCGCCAGAACAATCGAGCGAGTTTATGTGTCGCCTGAGAACATTGAAATGGCACGTGCTCTGTTACAAAAGATAAAGTTCTAAATAGTATCGATGAGGGTAAAATGAAAAAATTAATTCTAGTTTTAATACTTTTGATTTCTCCGTTGGCTATAGCCGGTGATTTGGGCGAAAAGTTTTGTGAAGACAAAGCTCGGGTCTACTTTTTGGGTTATCACCATCGTGTGTTGGATGAGGCTGGTGTGATTCAGGGCTACTATGAGGATATTTCTTTAGATTATAGCCAGAAAATCAATGATATGGATCAGCGAGATGAAACCTACCACTTCAGCGTAACAGCAGGAAATGATGAGGGTGATTACTGGATCTGGGAATACGTGGTCAATGTTGAAGCTTGGTTGGCAGCAGGTGGTAAAGCCCATACATGTACGATCATTGGGTCCCTCAAGTTTCTTAGTGTTACAGAGTCCCATGTTAATTGAGTGACTTTTTTTAAACAGTCTGTTGTCGAAGTGGGACAATCGTTGGCCCACTTTGAGAAATCGATAATAATTTTTGCAATTTAGCGGCAAAAACCTAAAGTATTTCTTGGTTACCCCGATCTAAGTCCTGAAGGATCGATCGACACCATAGAAATTCTCCCTTCATTCAGCAAGACGCACATCCCTTCATAAACAAACTTAAATCAACAGCTAATTAGGCGCATGGAAGCGTGGCTCACGTCATTTGATCTAACGGAAGAGTAGGCTGTAAGTAGGAGGTTAATATGAGTCTGCGTATCAATACAAATATGGCGTCGATCAATGCCCAAAGGCAATTGTCGCGTCAAGAAAATAGAAGTCTAAACTCGATGAAATCTTTAGCATCTGGAAGTCGAATCAATTCTGCTTCTGACGATGCGGCTGGGCTGGCAATTTCAGAAAATTTAAAGGCGCAAAATCGAGGTAATAGAATGGCTAAGCGGAATGCCGAAGATGCCATTTCCTTTATTCAAGTGGGAGAAGGTTCCCTTAACGAAATCAATAATATCCTGGTTCGCTTACGCGAGCTTGGGGTACAGAGTGCGAGTGACACTGTTGGTGACACAGAACGTGCTTTTATTGATCAAGAGAAGGAACAACTCTTGGAAGAGGTTGATCGGATCGCTGAGAGTACTAAGTTTGGTGACAAACATCTACTCAATGGTTCTCTAGGAGATTTGGAGTTCCAAGTGGGTGTGGATGGATCAGAAAGTTCTGTGATTCGTTACAGTTCTGATGCAGACGCCACCAGTGGTGCCCTTAGTGTTAGTGGAATTGATTTATCGGATAAATCGAATGCCAGGGATTCTCTTGAAACACTCGACGAAGCGATTGATTCAATAGGAAACATGCGCGCCAACTTTGGTGCTTTGCAAAATCGTTTAGACTCAACAATAGCAAATTTAGATACCTCCTATGAAAGCATATCTGCTGCGAATTCTCGAATTCGCGATGCTGATATCGCTGAAGAATCCGCGGAGTTTACTTCTGCGCAAATTCTGCAGCAAGCTTCCATAGGAATGTTAGCGCAAGCCAACCAATCGAAAGCCGCGGCTTTGAGTTTGATCGGCTAGTAAAAATCCCTTCACCCAAAAGGTGTGTCTGCAAAAACATCTTTTTCTTTACCGGGGGTTTAAGAAGGAGTCGGTAACGACTCCTTCGTCCTTTTAGGTGCCAGGCCCTATTCCTTCACCCAAAGCGTCATAACACTTACCAACCAATAGAGTGACGTTTAATAGTCGCGCCTGATGACGCTTTGGGTGAAGGAATAGGGCCTGGCACTAAAGTTTGATTTTTTGTCGAACTTTTTGCCATCTGTTTTTTTAACACTTTTTTAAACTTTTTTTCTCTTAACCATTAAGTTTCTGTTTTTTCTATATGAAATCCAAAATATGACGCCTAGAAGAAGGTCTTGTCGCAAAAAAAATCAGGACTTTTTTACGAAGGACCTTAAGTCTAGTCCAGGTTCGCCGAAAGGTGGGTTGTTAGTGCCCGGGGGGGTAAAGGTCATTTCTTTCTTTTTCCCTTCGACATTTACGACAGCAAACGAACCACAGCTAGGGTTCAGCGAACAAGTTACCTATGTAGCTTGGGGATTTAGCAACTTAGGATTCATAAGGAGGAAGAAATGGCTCTAAGAATTGCAACCAATGTCCCATCGATCACTGCTCAGCGCGCATTGAACGGGACACAAAGAGGAACAAATAAAGCGATGGCGCAACTGTCGTCAGGATCGCGAATCACTAAGGCCGCCGACGATGCTGCCGGACTTTCAATATCTGAAGGTTTGCGCTCAGACATTCGGTCTTACAAACAAGCCCAAAGAAACACGCAAGATGGTATTTCCTTCGTGCAAGTGGCTGAAGGTGGACTTTCTGAAGTTAGTAATATTTTGACTCGCTTTAGAGAGCTTTCTATCCAAGCTTCTTCGGACACGATTGGTGACCAAGAGCGAGGTTTTATCCAAAAAGAAGTGGAGCAATTGAAATCAGAAATTGATCGAATTGCAGATTCCACGATGTTTGGTTCGAAAAAACTTTTGGACGGCTCTGGTGATGCCCTTGATTTTCAAGTGGGAATTCACTCGGACCCCGAAACCAACGCGATTTCATTTGATCCGTCAGAAAACGATGTGACTTTAGGAACATTGGGTTTAAGTGGGTTGGATCTCTCTGACAAGAGTTCAGCACAAGGTGCGATTGCAGATATCGACGATGCCTTAAATACTGTTAATGGTTCTCGAGCGGGGTTGGGAGCTTTGCAAAACCGACTCACCATGACCACCGAAAATATTGATACATCCATTGAGAGTGTATCAGCAGCAAATTCCAGAGTGCGAGATGCCGATATTGCAGCTTCCACTGCGGAGTTAACAAAGAACAATATTTTGATGAACGCCACGACTTCTGTCTTAAGTCAGGCGAACGCAAATCCTCAATTGGCCTTACAGCTGATTGGGTAATTAAATGCCATTCTTCCACCCACGGGAGGTTTGTTAACCTCCCGATTTTAGGGAGTTTTGGCCTTTAAAGAATCCTTGTCAAAGAACCGATAAGGAGTTGATGAATATTCGTTCTGTATCAAATCCAGGCCCAGTGATGGGCAAAGAGAAGATAGAGGAAACTAAGACGATTAAGTCTGATGAAACCTCTGAACGCGAAGCCAATGGTCAGCAACCTTTTCCTGATCAAGAGGCCCATCGGCCTTTGACTGAAGAAGAGTTGGACTCGGTGATTGAAAAGATTAAGGCCCATGATGGCATTCAAAAAAGTGGCCTTATTGTAAAGTTGGTTGAAGAAAACCAGCAAAAAATTGTAAAAGTTGAGACTCCCGATGGCAAGATTGTAAAACGCTTCGTTGAGAGAGATCTTTATTTTTTCCTTATGCAAGGCGATGATGAAGACATTCATCTGGTCAATAAATCGGCTTAAGTCTTACTAGTCATTGGTTTGATTTTTCATTCTAGTCAAATCGTTGACGGCAGAAAAACCCCTTGAATGAAATCAGTTCCTTACAACCCCGTTTTTAGCTTTTGTCTGTGACATATTAATGACTCACAGAAACTGTTGCAGATCAGGCATAATAGAGGAAGGAATCAAGGAGGATTTTTTGCCTATTCGCTTTGGAGGATTAGCATCAGGCTTACCGCCGAATATCGTTGAGCAGATTATGGCCAGCGAAAGAATGCCAATCCAGAACATGGAAGGTAAGAAGGGCGATATTAATGCCAAGCTTGAGCTCGTAGGTGATCTTGAAGGTCGATTGCGCAAAGTGGCTGACACAACTAAAGACATTATTGGAGCCGGCGGATTTAAAGACTATTCCATGGAATTCTCGCGTGACGGTATCCTTTCCGGTTCCATCGATCCAACGCAAGCCAAAAAGGGTTCTTGGTCTCTAGAAGTTTTGAAACTTCCTAAAAGTGCCGGTCGCATGACCAATGGATTTCCTGATCGCAATCGCACTCAAGTGGGTGTTGGTTACTTGAACTTTGAGACATCTGAAGGTGAACATGAAGTTTACATTAATGATTCAAACAATACCCTTGAAGGGATTGTTCGCGCTGTTAACAATGCAGACATAGGGATCCAGGCTAACGTCATTAAAGACTCTGATGATGCTGACTATCCTCATAAGATTATTTTTAGCAGTAATAAGTATGGGGATGAGAACGACGTGACTTTTCCCACAGTGTACTTGTTGGATGGCGATCACGATTTCTATTTTGATAAAGAAAGACAAGCTGAAAACGGAAAGATAAAACTGAATGGGTTTGAAGTTGAGGTTAGCTCGAAAGAACTGGACGATATTGTTCCTGGGGTAAGCCTCAATCTCTTGAGTGCGGAGCCTGGTCGAGAGGTCACTGTCACAGTGAACGAGGACTATGAAGCCATCAAAGGTAAAATGGATGAATTTGTATCAGCTATGAATGGGGTACTGGGATTTATCCAATCCCAAAACCGCATGGACGAGACGACAGATACTTCGCGAACTCTGGGGGGAGACTCCATGCTTCGAAGCGTGGAAATGCGAATGCGTAGTCTGTTGCAAGCGGGAAGTTATTCTATAGGTGACGGTGTTAATCGACTGTCTCAGCTTGGTATTGAGTTCAATCGAAACGGAACCCTTGATTTTGACAAGGATAAGTTCAATCAAACCCTGCAAGCAAAGCCGAAGGCTGTGGTCAATTTTTTACGCGGTGATGGGACTAAGGGTTCTGGATTTATAGCAAAAGTGAACAGTTTGGTTCAAACAACAGTGAACAGTTCCTTCGGTGTGATTGGCAATAGAAAGAGCGGACTACAAAACCGGGTTCGTCGAATTGATCAAAACATTGATAACAAAGAAAGATTATTAGCAAGAAAAGAAGTGAACTTACGTCGAAAGTTTTCTCGTCTAGAAGAGCAAATGGGTCGCTTGCAAGCGCAAAGTGGTGCTGTTGGAGCACTGGGCGCAGGCGGCGGTGGCGGTGCTGGGTTGAGGTTAGGTTAAAAAGGGGTTTTTGAGTGGGATACAACAAGTACAAGAAAGCGTCTGTAGAGAGCGCCAGTAGAGAAAAGTTATTGTTGATGCTCTATGAGGGAGCGATCAAGTTTACTAAGCGTGCCATTATAGCGGCAGACAACAACGATATCCCTGGACGTTGTGAAAACATTACCAAGGCTTATGACATCGTTCTGGAGTTGATGAACACGTTGGATTTCAAAGTTGGAGGCGAAGTGGCCGAAAACCTTGAGCAACTCTATATGTTCATTACTGATGAACTGGCGAGAGCTAACATTACGGGTAAAAAAGAACATCTTGAGAATGTTTTAAAGATTTTAAGCACACTCCACGATGGTTGGAAAGAAGCAGTTGAGATTTTGAAGAAAAAAAATTCAAAGGGAGCATAGGGGGCATCATGAGTAAAGTATTAGAACTGTTAAAAGAGAAGAATTTTTATCTAGAGAGATTTCTTGAAGAGTCGAAGAAAGAAAGAGGACGCTTTAAGGCTCGCAAGTTTGAGAATTTGGATAATCTATACAATAAACGAGAGCAGATTCTACTCAATATTCAAAGCATTGATCGTAGAATCTCAGAGATCTGTGATGATGATTCAAAGGAGACAATGAATCCACCAAAGAAGAATGAGATCTCAAAAATGCTCGAAGCTATCAAAATCAATGTCCGCAGTATTATGGAGGAAGACCTGCAGATTATTTCTTTTATAGAGAATGAAAAGACAAAGATTATTAAAGACATTGGCAACACGAAAGAAGGCCGCAAGGTTTTAAAGGGATACAAGGCGCTTTAATTTCAGTCAAAGTTTTGACTGAAGATACTGGATATTGGCGCTTCCTTTTGCCAAAAGTCCAGTGCGCTTTTGATCACCTGCAACCTACTGCCCTCTCACTATTGGCATCCCCTTTGCTTTAATACGTTGTGACAATAACAACAAGAGGGTATGCCATGGAAATTTTCAAATCATCTCAAGCGGTCACTCATGATCAAGCGGCCGATATTGATTCTTTATTTAAGCAAACTGAACAGTTTATAAAATCTGAAGACTTTCCAGCTGCCCTGAAGATCTTTCATCAGATGATTGATAACCTCGATGAAAAAGATCCCAAACTTTTTGAAGTATACAAGAACATGGGCAATCTCTATTTGAAGTGCGGTGATATTGATGCTGCAGAAGAAAAATACAATCTTGCCAACGCAATCAATAGTCTTGATGAAAACCTAATAATCAACTATGGAGTCCTCGCGATTCAAAAAGGCCAATACGATGAGGCCAAAGAGCGATTTTCTAGTGTTCTTGGTATCAACGGGAGCTCTGATCTGGCTTGGGTTGGAATTGCCCTCGTTCACCGAGCCCATGCTGACCATGACCTGGCAAGAGCCTGCCTGTTACGTGGTCTTGACGAAAATCCCTATAACAAAATGGCCATCTCAAACTACTACCAATGGTGCTACCAAGATGGAGTCGATGCTCCAGACGGTTTTATGAACCAGTTCTTAGAGAAGTTCCCGGAAGACTCTGAAATGTTAAAACTTGCTCACGGAATGCATCAATAAAATGGTTTCCCTAGTTCCTGAAGTTCACCTTTTTATTTGTTTGGACCCTAGGATCTCCCCCGGTCCTATTCTACACTGCTTAGACATGGCGAGAGCTCAGGACTGGCAACAAGAAACTATTTTGGTATGTGATGAAAGTTGGAAGTCTTTTGTTAATATTGATCAACCGGTTCTCTTTATCGATAAGAAAAAAGTTTTCGGTCAAGATTCCGATAATGTTGGCGACAGTATTCCATACTTGGAATCGTTTCTTGAACAATTGGACCATTTTGAAATCCAGAAAATTACCCAAATTGGTGAACTGACTTGGGGGCGTTGGTTGCAGGTCTACTTTAGCGCTGAAACGGAAAGCCCTGTTCAGCAGATCAATTGGGAAGAGCCAGCTGTATCAAGTTTGCAAATTATAAATGATGTGGCGCAAGAACTGGCCCTCGACATTACAATGACAGCCCGTGATGGCAAAAAATCTGGAGCAGTCTATGTTGATCCCTATTGTGATGAGGGGTTGTCTCAATCGTTCATACAACTGATTGAAAGCCTGTCTCCGGACGACGTACCAAACTGGCTCACACTGGTCTGTAAAGAAAAAGATGAAGCCTTTTTTATTGAGAAAGGTTTTGAGGAGAGTTTAATTGATTTTGATGAAATGGAGACTAGTTTATTCAATCAGCCGGTTCTTTGTTTTTCTGACTCATCTCCTTTGGCTCATACAAGTCGATCTTACAATGTGGCCACTTTTGGACAAGAAAAAGATAGTTCTCTGTTTGTTCCGGGCGATATATCGATAAAACCAGCTGAAGAAATCCATATCCAAGAACTTTTTAACATTCTTGCCTACTGGCGCGGACAAAGGCTTAAGGAGCTAGCCTTTCAGTGGCTTAATATGGGGATTGATATACATTGCGTTGAAAACTTCCATGGTCGTGTGGTTAAGCGAAATTTATTAAACTACTCATCGGACCTGTACAATTGTCAAATCTTGATACAGAAATTTTTATACCAAAAAAGCCATGGGTCGAGAGAGTTTTCAAGTACCATCCTTGAAATGAGAAAAAAGGTGGAGAACGATCCTTATACATTGTCGTTCTCGCTAAAAATTCTATTGATGATCACTGAAAGAATGATTGCATCTGCTAATACAGGAGAGCGCCTTTTTCAAAGGTTGGGGAGCGACTACCATCGGATCATCATCGGTGAAGCCCTTATCGAAGGTCTGATTGAGACCTCTTGGGATGAAACAAAAATAATTAATATTAAAAAGAAACTAGAAGAGTTTCACAGATTCCTCATTAAGGTGGATTTTACCAACGACCAGATGGACAGTACCAACTTGCATAAGGAGACCGCATGAAGACCCAAAAAGTCACTCGAGCCTCTCACCCCATGACATTTAAGAAATGTAAAAATCTTGGCGAATTGATAGCAATTATTGAGAAAGAAGGGGAGGCGGAAAAACTCTTTATTACCCAGGTGGTGTTAAACAGTCGACCAATGGACGACGAAGAAGAGAAGCTGTTGTCTGGTCTGTCGATCAATGAGGTTGAAGAGTTGGTGATTAAAATGTCTACCCTTAGCGAGATCATAAAAGACACATTGGCTGACTCCCTGTACGCCATTCAGGGGGTACAAGCGAAGTCTATTGAATTTTCAAAAGAGTTTCGAAAATCTCATGAAGTTGACGACGAGAAAGTCAAATATGTTTTGATTCAATGTCGACAGATAATTAATTCTTTAGAAGAGATTTTTGCTGCCCATAAAAATGGAACCTTTATGCTCAAGCACCATTCCCTTTGGTATGAGGCAGAAAAGGAGCTGACCAATATTTTGCAGTGCATTTTCCAGACTCGTAAAATGTCTGGATATGAAATGATTTGTGACCTAATGGAGTATGATTTGGTTCAGGCCCTCGACCAATGGGAAGAAGTGATCGAAAAAGAGCTACTAGAGAACTCTTCACTAAACGGAATTTTTAGTTTGAAAAATACCACTGCTAAAAGTGATAATGAGGTGGATGCCTGATCCGAACACAGCTCCACTTAGCTTAGTAGGTTTAAAGCCTACACAGCAAACCAAAATCAATGAGCAGCTCAAAGACCACTTTTTAATAGAGGCGGTCGATGCTGCAGAAGCAATCTCGAATGAGCCGGCAGTGGCAATTTTCTCTCTGTCAGAGGATGGAGTTGAGCCCACACTAAAACATCTAAAGAATTTTCGCGCGAAATTTCAGTCCGCCTCGATCCTTCTTATTGACGAAATAAAAAATAAAGAATCCTTGAGTTCCATTCTTTCAGCTTTTGACATATTCGCAGTGTTATCGCATTTAGAAAACGTAAAAATCACTTTGCAAAAAGCAGTCGAAAAGTGTGATGAACAAAAAACATACAACGAGACTCTGAGAAAAGGTAAGAAACAGAATAAAAGCCTTGAGAGTTTAAAAACCAATTTACAGGATCTCGTTCATGAGAGAACTCGCCGAGAATACGAAGAGAATATGAAAATGGAAGGCTCTGTTAAGGAGCTTCAGTCTTTATTGCGATTTATTAAAAGTGTAGGACGTCTTGAAACTATTGAAGAGTTGATGAACCTCATTCGCGATGAGTTTAAAAAAATCCAAGGAATCATGCCGCCTCTATTGTTAATGGCTGACAACACACGCTCGGTTCGCCTTTTTTATTTTCAAGGAAAGCAACTTATTGAAAAAAAAGTGGGTGAAGCTTTTGAAAACGCCAATTTAAAGAACATAGATAGTAAAGAGATGAAGTTGAAATTGAGTAATCTTTTGGGTAGACCTGTGGGCTCTCTCTCGATCACTGACTTTAAGTTTAAAGCTGAAGAATTGGCTCAATTTGATTCTGTTATGGTATTTGAAGAGTCCTTGGGAGAAAAACAAAAAGGTTCGTTCACTCTCTACTCAAAAGAGCGATGGCCGGTTATCAACATGGTTCTTGAAAGCCTTCTATTGAAAGAAAGTTTACAAAATATTGCTCGGCAATGGGCCCGAACTTTTAATGAAATGGAAGATCCTATCATTATTTTGGACCCGAATTACAAGATGTCACTCTCAAACTCAAGTTTTCACAAAGATAACTCTAAGCTTTGCTATCAAGCCTTTGCTAATCGCGATCAACCTTGTAAAGACTGCCCGATTCAAGAAACTTTTGCTGACGGTGAGCCGCATACCGCTGATATTCGTGTGGGTCAGAAAATTTTTCGATGCCATTCTTATCCTATCCAAATGCAAGGTTTTGAAGGGGCTTCCCATGTAATCAACCAATATGTCGATGTGACCCAAAGTATCGACTTGCAAAGTCGTGTGATCCAGGGGGAGAAAATGGCCGCTGTTGGTTTGCTGGCAGGTAACATTGCCCATGAGCTAAACAATCCGCTAACAGGGATATTTTCTCTTTCCGACCTGCTGCTGCAAGACTTTGAAGAAGACTCAAATCTTTATAAAGACCTCACCGAGGTAAAAAATGCAGCTAAACGTTGTCAGCGTATCATTAAAGATTTGTTGGACTTTACGGAAGTTGGAGAAGATTCTCGAGCTAAGGTCATCGACGTCAATGATTTGCTGAAAAAGACATTGCCGCTTCTAAAAATGGCGATGCGAACTTTGAACTCTGATATTAATTTGGTTGATAAGCCTCTTTTTGTTAAAATGAACCCACAGCTTTTGCAACAGGTATTGTTTAACTTGATCAATAATGCCTGTCAGGCGATGGAGGACAACGGTCATCTCTATGTCACCTCTCGTGACAATGGAGACTGGGTGGAAGTCAGTATTCGTGATACAGGTTCAGGCATTCCCGATGAAATCGTTGAGTCTGTTTTTGACCCATTCTTCACCACAAAAGAGGAGGGGAAGGGCACCGGATTGGGCTTGAGTATGTCAAAAAGTGTAGTAGAAAGAGCGGATGGAGTACTTGAGCTCAATAACAACTTGGACCAGGGTACAGAATTTATCGTGAAACTGCCAAAGGTGAACCAGTGAAAGTTTTAATAATTGATGATGAACCCTTGGTGCGACGTTCGTTAGAAAAAGTTTTTCAGAAGTCTGGCCATGAAGTTTTTTCTGCGGCAGATGGGCTCGAGGGAGTGCAAAACTGGCAGGAAATCCAACCTGATGGAGTTGTCGTGGATGTGCTTATGCCTGGGCTAACTGGTCCTGAGGTGATTGCCGAAGTTGGGCCCAAGGCCGAGACAGCCATCTTACTTATTTCTGCTTACTCAGGAGACTATGACCCCGATTCAGTCAAGCAGCTTGGAGCCGATCTCTTTATTGAGAAACCTTTCGAAAGCATTCAAGATATCGTCGATTCTCTCGAAAAAGTTTGGAGTATTAAGAACAAATGAGAATTATTGGCGGAAAATATGGCGGGAGAAAACTCGTTTCATTCAAAGCCAGTCACATTCGGCCCACTACTGATCGTGTCAAAGAGGTCATTTTCAATAAACTACAATTTGATATGGAAGGGGCCGATGTTTTAGATTTATTTTCTGGCACAGGGAGTTTGGCATTCGAAGCATTGTCCCGCGGAGCCAATAAGGTGCAGGCTGTCGAATTCAGCAAAGCTTCGGTGCAGGTCATTGAAAAGAATCGTAAACTTTTGTCGGTGGGCGCTGAATTGCAAGTGGCCCCCTCAGATGTTTTCAAATTTTTGAAACACCATGAAGAAAAGTACGATATTGTCTTAGTGGATCCCCCCTTTACAAAGAAAATTGCCGATGAAGCCTTGCAAGCCCTCGCCCAGTCTCATTGCTTGAAACAGGG
>CBDUOS010000083.1:0-15909 GCA_965368905.1 uncultured Bdellovibrionales bacterium
AAAAAAGCCACTCTAGGAGAGTGGCTTTTTATGACTATACTGCGTCGGCTTGTGCCGCTCAGAATAGCTTAGTTGTCGTTCTGTTGAAGGTCTTTCAACTGATCAGAGAATAGGTCACCCAAGGTGGCGTTGGTTGGCTTAGAGGCCGTTTTCTTCTGGTACTCTGAAATGTCAGCATTTTGCTCACGAAGAGTAGCCAATCGAGCACTCAAACCAACTTTACGAGCATCTTGGTCAATACTAATCACTTCTGCCTTAATTGTGTCACCAACTTTGCAAACCTCATCAGGAGAGTTCACACGCTTAGTGGACAGTTCAGAAATGTGTACCAAACCTTCGATATCATCAGCCAGCTCAACGAAAACTCCAAAGTCAGCCAACTTGGTGACTTTCACTTCGTGCATAGAACCGATGGTGAACTTTTTGTCCACTTCGGCCCATGGGTCGGCATCCAACTGCTTGATCCCTAGGCTGAATCTTTCATTCTCGATATCCACACCCAAAACAACGGCGCGAACTTTATCGCCCTTAGTAAACATATCCGAAGGACTGTTAACTCGCTTGGTCCAAGAGAAATCAGAGATGTGAACCATTCCGTCAATACCTTCTTCGATACCGATAAAGATACCAAAGTCAGTGATCGATTTCACTTCACCTTCAATGATGGTTCCTGGAGGATAAGCCTCTTTCAATTCGTTCCATGGGTTTGGTTGCAGTTGCTTCATACCTAAGCTGATGCGACGATTTTCTTCATCAAGAGACAAAACTTGAACTTCCACTTCGTCTCCAACATTTACGATTTGCGAAGGACTCTTCACACGTTTGGTCCAAGACATCTCAGACACGTGAATCAAGCCTTCAACACCTTCACCGACATCGATGAAAGCACCGTAGTCAGTCAAGCTGACAACTTTACCTGTAATCTTATCACCCACAGGGAACTTCGCAGCGGTGTCGTTCCAAGGGTCTTCAGTCAATTGCTTAAGGCCCAATGACACACGTTCTTTCTCAGTATCGTACTTCAAGACCATCACTTCGATTTCATCACCCACGTTAATCACTTCACTTGGGTGTTTAATACGAGACCAACTCATATCGGTGATGTGTAGAAGTCCATCAATACCACCAAGATCAATAAAGGCTCCGTAATCGGTTACGTTTTTCACGATACCGTTCACTTTGCTGCCTTCTTTCATCTGGTCTTTGGTTTGCGAACGCAAAGACTCACGCTCTTCTTCAAGGAGAGCTCGGCGGGACAGAACAATGTTTCCACGTTTTTTATTAAATTTGATAACTTTGAATTTGAACTTCTTGCCGATGTACATATCCATGTTACGGACCGGGCGAAGGTCAATTTGACTTCCAGGAAGGAAAGCTTTCACACCGATATCGACACTGAGACCACCCTTAACTTTAGAGATTACAGTTCCTTCGATATGCTCTTGATTTTCAGCGGCACGAGAAATATCCGTCCAAGCACGCATCATATCAGCTTTCTCTTTAGATAAAACAATCATTCCGTTGTCGTTTTCAATCTTGTCCACATAAACTTCGATTTCGTCACCGGGCTGAATGGCATCTGTGCCTTCCACCACGCGGAATTCGCTCATCGAGATCAATCCCTCAGACTTGTAATTAATATCTACAAGAACGTAATCAGGTTGAACCTCAACGATCGATCCTTTGACAATGTCACCTGCTTTAACTTCGTTCTCTTTTACGGCGTCCTCAAATAGCTCTGCGAATTCACCTGACTTTTTATTCTCTTCAGATTCACCTTCGTTGAAGAGTCGAAGAATTTCTAATTCCTCTTTTTGTTTTTTGGTTAGATTGGTTGTTTTATTCATTCCTTTATTATGTACCTCCTTGGTGGACCTTAGAACCTACGCTGAGTTTCTAAACTCCTAGATTTCACATCAATAACCGACCCGAGCCGTAAATTCGGCACATTGCGATTTCTTGAGAGTGAACGTATGGTTATAAAGCCTAAACGCTCAAAGTCAAAGGGAAAGCCCCGTTTTTTAGCCCTTAGACCACGCCTTTAGTTTGTGAAAATTTCAGAACTTCTTGGACCACTTCTTCCAGGCTCAGATTGCTGGAATCTATTTTTAAAGAACCATCGGCTTCTTGCAGGGGAGCAACCTTTCTTTGGCTGTCCTGAGCATCTCTAACTATCTGCATTTCCTCGGTTTTTTCAGCACTCACTCCAACCTCGGCCGAGCGTCTTTGGGCCCGCAAGGACTGGTTTGCCGTCAGGTATATTTTAACCGGCGCTTGCGGGAAAACCACAGTTCCGCAATCACGTCCCTCAGCCACTAAGCCCACTTCGCCTTGAAAACACTTTTGTTGGCGCTTGAGAAGAGCTTTTCTCACGCCTGGGATCTGGCTAATTGTGCTGGCCACAGCCCCCACGTCTTCGCCAGTTATTTCATCGGTCACGTTCTGCCCTTGGTAAATAACCTCGGTGTTTTCTGGAGTCATTTGAACCTCCCAATCATGGGAGAGAGACAATTGGACCAATGCCTCCTCTTCGTCTTCAGCAACACCTTTTTTGATCGTCACCAATGCGAGGGCTCGATAAAAAGCTCCAGTTGAGACCCATTTCCACCCCAACTTTTTAGCCACCAATCGGCTGACAGAGGATTTTCCAGAGGCCGATGGCCCGTCTATAGTTATTAGTTTTGATACACTCACAGTGTCTGAACCTCGGCAAAAACTTGTTTTAAAATCTCTTTAGCTTTCTTATTTTCATCCGCAGACCCAACTGTCAAACGAATGTGACGAGGCAAACCATAGCCCGTCATCGGCCGCACAAGCAGGCCTTTACGCATGGCATTTGTAAAAAACAACTGGCCATCACGCTGACTGTCAAACAGGACAAAATTGGTTTGCGACCTTGTATAGGAGATATTCTGCTCATCAAAAAATTGATAATAATCATCAAGCCCCGACCAAACAAGCTGTTGGGACTTTTTGAGGAATTCGGTGTCGTCCATTGCCGCGATCGCCGCCTCTTGCGCCAATGTATTCACATTAAATGGGTTGCGCACTCGATTGATCCACTGGGTGTGCTCAGCGTTGCCAATCAAAGCTCCCACTCGCAACCCGGCCAAACCGTAAATTTTACTGAATGTTCGACAGATTAAGACATTATTATATTGTTTGAAAAAATCCGCGCTCTGAGCAAAGTCCTCGGCCCGCACATACTCATTATAAGCTTCATCGAAAACTATCAAAATATCTGGGCGCCCACCCAACACTTCCAACAAGCGCGCCACTTCAGATTTGCTCAGATAGGTGCCGGTCGGGTTATTAGGATTAGCGAGAAAAAGGATTTTCTCTCTTTTATTGTGATCCCTTTTGAAGTCTTCAATGAACTTGTCCACATCCCAGGTGAAATCGTCTTTGATGGTGATCTCTGACTTTCCTACACGAGCCGCTTGTGCACAAACGCTGTAGGCAATAAATGATTTTTGCGGAGTGATGATCTTGTCACCCGGCTCACAGAACACTCGAATCAAAAGGTCGATCAATTCGTTTGAGCCATTTCCTATTACGATGTCATCAGATCGCACTTTCCATTGCATCGCCAATTTTTCGCGAAGACGAAAGCAAGTGGGATCGGGGTAGCGAGCCAAATCAGCGGCGGCTTTTTTAATTGCTTCAACCGCTTTAGGGCTTGGTCCCAAAGGGTTTTCATTGCTGGCCAATTTAATAACTTCTGTGAGCCCCAACTCTCTTTTTGTTTCTTCAATAGGTTTTCCTGGCTTGTAGGGAATCAACGACTCAATTTCGGGTGATACACGCATAATTTACCTCTCGATAATGTTGATATTTCTCTGCCGAAGTCTATCTTTGATCTGGTCGATATGATCCTGGCTCATTGTCTCCAACAAAACGTCAATCCGAGTTTGTCGCAAAGAGAGCTCCGGACTCACACGATCATGGAGAACATCCAAGACATTGGCATGCAAATCGGCAAAATCACGAGTGATCATCGCCAGATGTCCTGGTAGATCATCGACGATCACTGAAATCCTCGCCAGGCGTCCCGCCTTTCTTAAACCCGTATCAATCACCGAACTCATTGTGTTCAAATCGATGTTCCCGCCACAAAGAACCACACAACTGGGGCCTTTAAACTTTAACTTTCCACTCAGCACGGCTGCCAATCCAGCCGCCCCTGACCCTTCCAAAACAGTCTTTTCCATTTCCATTCCGTAAACGATAGCTCGGGCAAGCTCTTCATCCGAAACCGCCACAATATCATCCACATATTTGTCGATATAAGTTTCAAACATCATAGGGCTGGGGTGTTTCACTGCAATTCCATCCGCGATCGTTGAGATCACCGGAGGCAACTCCACCGGGATGCCATTTTTCATTTGCAACATACCGGGGGCTTGGTTCGAAACCACTCCATGAATTTTACACTTCGGATTCAAGTGTTTCACCACATAGGAAATTCCACTGATCAAACCACCGCCACCAATCGGAACAACAATGTGCTCCAAATCAGGAATGGCTTCCATAATCTCAACCCCTATGGTCCCTTGCCCAGCGATCACGTGTTTGTCTTGATAGGGGTGAACAAAGACACGGTTTTCCTCTTGAGCCAACTCTTGCGCTTTCTTGTAAGCATCATCGAAAATTCGCCCATGCAACACCACTTCGGCGCCGTAACTTTGAGTTGCAGCAATTTTTATCAATGGCGCGCCCTCGGGCATTACAATTTTCGCATTCACGCCTTTCAGTTGGCAACTGAGAGCCACTCCCTGAGCATGGTTACCAGCAGAGGCAGCAATCACTCCCTGCTTTTTTTCATCTTCCGAAAGATTGGTGATCTTATTCAAAGATCCACGAATCTTAAAACTGCCAGTCATTTGCAGATTTTCCAGTTTAACATGAACATTTTTCGAGCGGAGTTCGCGCCCCAATGCCAAATTGATCGGAGTTCGACGAGCCACTTCACCAATGGTTTTTTGGGCGGCCCAAACATCTTCGATACTAATCTGCAAATCATTCATACAAACCTCGATTCGATTGTGGCCAAAATTTTAGAACGACAAATAAACCAACTATCACACCCATGGCCAATAAGAATGTAAAACCTGTTCCCAATCCATAACCTGCTGGAAGATATCCAAACAGGAGTGCCAACGCCCCGACTAGTAAAGAGTAAGGCAGTTGCGATCGCACGTGATTCATCAGGTCGCAGTCCGAAGAGATCGAGCTCATAATTGTCGTATCAGAAATGGGTGAACAGTGGTCTCCCATAATTGCCCCATCAAGAATGGCAGCCAAACACAAAGACACGTAGACACCGTAACCGCCGTCTCCCATGGCCACCGCCAACGGCGTGACCGTCGGAATCAGAATCGCCATAGTTCCCCAACTGGTTCCCGTCGCAAAGGCTGTGATGGCTGACACCACAAAAACCGCCATCGGTAACCATTGGCTACTGACTCGATCACTCAATACCGAAACGATGTATTCTCCCGTGTCCAAATCATTACACACTTCTTTTAAAGACCAAGCCAAAACCAAGATAGAGATTGGAAGCCACGCACTACGGATACCAGCAGGGATCGTTGCCAATAATTTTCCAGGTCGTTGATCAGAAAGGGTGAAGCCCAAAACAAATGCCAGGGCATAGGAAATCATAGAGGAAATGAAAAGTATCCAGATTCCATTCTCACTGGCCGTCAGCACTGTTCGCCAGTCCGCCAAACTGGTCAAACTTTTGTCCCCCGTGAACCCACCACCATCATTCCATAGCAGAGTAAAGACGAGAAATAGAAGAAGTCCTATCGGAGCAAAGGCACAAAGAATATTGGCGTGAGGCTCGTCATCTTCTTCAAAGTCGCCGTCTACAATGGGGCTGCTTTCGTAGCTTTTCATTTTCCAAAAATCCAAGCCGAACAGCACATTCACGAACACAAAGATCAGCATAAGAAAGCAATAGAACCGAAAGGGAACAGCATCTAGAAAGACACCATAACCATCCATTTCCCAATTGTACTTCTTAGACATTTCAGAAAAAAGACCGACTTCATAACCAATCCAAGTACTCACCAAGGCGACACCGGCAATGGGAGCGCTTGTCGCGTCCACTAAAAATGCCAATTTCTCACGACTGACTTTGTAGCGGTCAGTGAGTTTACGCATGGTCGAACCAACAATCATAGTATTGGCATAGTCATCAATAAATATAAGACAACCCAATACGACTGTCACAAACTGGGCACTGCGTGGTCCCACAATATACTTTTGCAAAGAACGTACTAATGAGTGAAGAGCTCCGGCTGCCGTCATCACGTGAACCATAGACATAATACAGAATACAAATCCCAAGATTTGTAGATTGCCCCAAGAAATCGATGCAAAAAAATCACCGAAACCGTAACCCCCGCTAATCTTTTCCAGAGATTCACTTCCCACCAGGGCGCTTGAAAAATAGAAAAAGGATTTTTTGAAGGCAAGGAAGAGTCCTGCCATAAAACTATGCCCCAAGCCCCGTGCAATAAGAAAAGCACCCATCACGACAGCGGCGCCCAAACTGATGACCAAGCTTCCGGTCATAAAGGCGACACAAATGGCCAGGGCGGGCGGCAATAAACTCCAACTGGTTCCTGGAACTTCCCCGCCGATAAAAATATAAGATACAATAAAGGACAGAGTGATCAGGCCGTAAGCTTTGCGAAGTTTACGGTTATAATCCATCATCCTTGGCTGGCCTTTATGATTTCGATAAAGGAGCCTGGTTTTAAAGAGGCTCCACCCACAAGGAATCCACTGACTTCATCGGCCTGTGCCAGTTCAGCGGCATTGATTGGCTTGACCGAACCTCCATAAAGAATTGCGATGTCGGCCTCAAAGTTTGGTAATTTTTCTTTTAAAAACTTGCGAATAAAACGATGGGCTTCACTCACCTGTTCGACAGTGGCCACCTCTCCGGTTCCGATAGCCCAAACCGGCTCATAGGCAATATGCAATTCTTTGGTGGGCTCAAAGTTAGAAAGGCCCGTCACCAATTGACGCTGCAAAACCTCTAGGGTTCTCCCCTCTTTTCTTTCATCCAAAGTTTCACCAATACAAAGAACGGGGCTTAAGCCAAATTCTTGCACACTGTGCATTTTAATATTGGTTTGTTCATCCGATTCAAAAAACAATTTGCGTCTTTCACTGTGGCCGATCAAGGCGTAGTGGGCTCCCAAGGTGGCCATAACTTCAGGTGAGGTTTCACCAGTGAAGGCCCCCGATGCCGCTGGAAAAATATTCTGAGGTCCCCAAGTGACAGAGGCTTCAGAGGTTGGCAAAGCATTGACCGCTGAAACGAAAAAAATAGTTTTCACCGATTCTGGAACATCAAATGTATTGAACTCCTCAAAAAACTTTTGGGTTTCTTTAGGTCCTTTATTCATTTTCCAGTTTCCGGCGACTATAAACTTCATTGAATGGGCTCCTCGATGGTTTCAGGTTTTCTTACTTTTAAGGCTTCTAGGCCTGGCAACTTGATGCCTTGGATAAACTCCAATGAAGCCCCTCCACCGGTTGATATATGATCAATTTGATCAGCGAATCCCGAATCAATGGCAGCCGCTGCTGAGTCACCCCCACCGATTACAGTAAAGGCTTGGGTTTCTGCCATTGCTTTGGCCATCGCGATGGATCCGGCGGCAAATGGTTTTCTTTCGTAAACGCCCATTGGACCATTCCAAAAAATACTCCCTGCTTGTTGGATTGCTTCGCTGTAGAGTTTCTGTGTCTTGGGACCAATATCCAAAGCCATTTTTCCTTCCGGAATCATAGCGCTATCGGTGACTGCAAAATCGTCACTGCCAAAATCACTGACGACATGGTGATCGACTGGTAGTAATACTTTTTTACCCGCTGTCCGCATTTGATGAAGAAATTTTTTGGCAACCCCAACAAAGTCTTCTTCAATTTTTGAGTTCCCAACGGGTAGACCGTCAGCTTTCATGAAGGTGTAGGCCATGGCTCCACCAATGATTACTCCATCCATTTTTTCTGCGAAACTTTCTAGAAGAGGAATCTTATCGCTCACTTTGCTGCCACCAGTGAGGATGTAAAAAGGCTTGGCTGGGTTATTTTTAATGGTCGCTAAAGCCTTCAGTTCTTTTTCAATCAAAAATCCATAGCAACGGTTGGGTTTCAGTTTCGCAATGGCATCAATACTAGCGTGGGCTCTATGACAGGCCCCAAAAGCATCATTAACATAAACGTCTGTGTACTTCGACCACTTCACCGCCAACTCATTGGAGTTTTTAGTCTCGCCAGGGGCGAATCGCAAATTCTCAAGCATAATCACTTGCCGACCGCTCAAACCCTTGGTGAGCTCATAGGGAGCTTCAGAGTCTGGAGAGTCCATCAATAGTACCTCAAACCCTTTTTCGTTGAGAGCGTGAGCCACCGGCTCCAAAGATAATTTTTGTCGATCCTCTTCCGTTAAGCGCCCATGCGTCGTTGTTGCAGGATGGGTCACCTTGGCTCCGGCCTCGACCAGGAACTGTAACGTTGGCAAAGCGGCATTGATACGATTCTCATCTAAGACTTTTCCATCTTTCAATGGAACATTAAGATCAAGACGTAAAAAAACACGCTGTCCCTTTAAGGGAATTTCTTTAAGGTCAAGGTACGATTCGGTTGCCATTACAGTCCCTTACTCGCCATAAATTTTGCAAGATCAAGCATACGGCAAGAAAAACCAACTTCGTTATCGTACCAAGAAAGAACTTTAACCATATTGCCAGCCATCACCGAAGTGTTTTCTAAATCGATAACCGAACTGTTGGTCTCACCGTTCATATCCACACTGACAACGGGGTCGTTGGTATAACCCAAAACGCCTTTTAAAGGGCCATCAGCTGCTGCTTTAAGGGCTGCATTCACTTCTTCCGCTGTCGTGTTTTTTCCAAGGTTTGCCACTAAGTCCACCAAACTCACATTGGGGGTGGGAACACGGACTGAGATTCCATGAATTTTTCCTTCTAGCTCGGGTAAAACAATGCCCACAGCCGCGGCGGCACCGGTAGACGTTGGAATCATAGAAACCGCTGCCGCACGTGCGCGACGCAAATCTTTATGACTCGAATCCAACACTCTTTGGTCATTGGTGTAAGAGTGAACTGTAGTCATCAAGGCCGACTCAATACCAAACTGATCATTGAGAACTTTCGCAACAGGTGCAAGGCAGTTGGTTGTACAAGAGGCGTTACTGACAACATTGTGTTGAGCTGGGTCGTACTGATCGTGATTGATTCCATAAACAAAAGTGGCATCCACTTTTGCCGGCGCAGAAACAATCACTTTCTTGGCTCCAGCCTGCAAATGCTTTTGGTTGGCTTCAGAGTCTTTAAAGGCTCCGGTGCATTCAAAAACAATATCTGCACCCCAGTCGGCCCAAGGAATCTGTGAAGGGTCTCTTTCAAATGTCATGGGAATTTTTTTATTATCGACGATAATGTGACGGTCATCATATTCCACCGATTTAGAGAATCGCCCATGTGCACTGTCGTATTTTAAAAAATGGGATTGGTTCTCGGTGGTACCACGACCGTTGTTAATTCCTACAATTTCAACATCATCAAAACTCTGGCGAAACAGTATTCTACCAATCCGACCAAAGCCATTGATTCCAACGCGCAACTTTTGGGACATGGAACTCTCCTTATATTTGAAAAGGCAGTCTTATCGAGACGGCCCCGCCGAGTCAACTTGGCGAATTTTCTAAGGTATTCTCTTCAATCCCGGAGGGGTTTGCTGCGTCGCGAAAAGGCCTCTCAATCGAGTAGGCGGGGGAACATGCAGTCGGCGTTGGTTTTCATCTGTTGGCAAAACTCGGGAATCGGTATTTCTTTGAGTTCGGCCACCAGCTTGGCTGTCCAAAGTATAAAATCGGGCTGATTTTTCCTCCCGCGTAGGGGCGCTGGAGATAGAAAAGGAGCATCGGTTTCCACATGCATTCGATCCACCGGAGTGTACTGGCAAACCGCTCGCAACTCATCGGCTTTTTTAAAAGTCACCACTCCACTAAAAGAAATATTGTAACCACAATCCAAAGCGGCCGTGGCCAGTTTTTGGGTTCCTGTAAAGCAGTGAATCACGCCCTGCACATCACCTTTGTACTCATTAAGAATCTCAATGGTGTCGTCTTCGGCATCACGGGTGTGAATCTCAACAGGTAGGTTGAAATCTTTGGCCAAATCCATTTGCCGGCGAAAGGCGTCTTGCTGCTCCTTCTGCCCTGAATTGTTGTAGTAGTAATCCAGTCCGATCTCTCCAACCGCGACAACTCTCGGCTGCGGCAAATGCTTTCTTAAGAAAGCCGTCACCTCGTCGGTGTAAACCTTACCCTCATGCGGGTGAATCCCAAGAGTGCAAAAAACCTGGGGGGCAAACTTTTCGGCTAATTCCAGGACCACCGGAAGATCGTCAGGTTCGGTGCCAATTGTAATAAAGCGGTTTACACCCTTTTCTGTTGCAACCTTAACGGCCTCTTCTGGCGATATCTCTAAAAAATTCAAATGGGTGTGAATATCGGTCCAACCAATACTCTTTACAGCAGGATCATCAAATTCAGCGGGTAAAACTTTTTCAGCCATTGTTCAAGACTCCATAGAATGCACACGGTAATAAAAATTCTCGACCGCCAAGAGCTTATCGACGTTGGCCAGAATATCGGAATTCAAACGTTCAAGAGAGTCGTATATTTGAGCGATGGTCCCACTGTTTTCAGGAATCCAATCCAAGTTTTCCCCCTGCTGATGCAGACGCTTGGACAAAGCTTGATTCCAAATATTAAAACCGAAATCTCGAGCCAAATCATCACTGAAAAACCAAGAGGCTTGCTTCTTCCAATCTTGTGGCGCCTCACAAAGAAGAGCGTAGAAAAAGCGCAAACTCTCATTGAGTTGATCGGCCTTTTTCTCCTCTTCAAGCTCCAACGCCATCTGCAGTTGTCCAGCCGACCACTCCAGCGCCAGGTGTCCAAAGTCTTTGTACTGCTTTAACTCTTCCTGACTCAAACGATTGAATTTTAAAATATGAGAACGTGAACGAATAGTGGGCAAAAGACTTCGCATTTTGTCAGTGATCAAGAAAAAGTACGTGTTCTCAGGAGCTTCCTCTAAAACTTTTAACAAAGCATTGGCTGCAGGGGTCGAAAGCTTTTCAGCTGGATCGACAATCACAAAGCGTGCCGGTTTTATTGAGCGCAGAGTGAGGAAGTGGTGCAGGTCTCGCACTTGATCAACACCGATTGTTTTCTTACTCTCGGGATGCAGACGATAAATCATTTCATTTTTGTCTTCCAAAACTCGTGTGCAGTCAGAGCACACACCACAAGCCGTTTCGGCGTGTTGGCAATTGATCTGCTGCAAGAGGGCTACCGCTAAAAACTTTTTCCCCACCCCTTGCGGGCCTTGCAAAATTATCGACGTGGGCATTTTGTTTTCTCGGTATTGAGTCAGCAACCAATCTTTGTTGGTTTGATGACCGACAAATTGGTTCATCAACTGAGCCATTGTCGCCTCTTAAACTCCGTCATCGTTTGAGCCATTAACTCATCGGGAGTTTGGGTGGCATCCAAGACCAACCAGCGTTTGGGGTCGTTGTTCGCTTGGTGCAAATAGCCTTCACGCACTTTTGATTGAAAACCCACATTTTCTTTTTCCATGCGATCTTGTTCGACGCCCAAGTCTTTGGCGCGATTGGCTTTTCTTTTTTCGCTCTCATCCACCGTGATGTCGAGGAACACGAAAAGATCCGGTTCGCAATCGTGGGCGACAAAGTGGTTGAGGTGCTCGATATCTTGTAAGTCCAACCCACGTGCGAAGGCTTGGAAAGCCACCGTGCTCGAGTAAAAACGATCGCACAGCACCCACTCTTTATTTTTCAGGGCTGGCAAAATGTTTTTCTCCACCATCTGAACACGAGCCGCTTGGTACATTAGAGTTTCGGCCCGTGGCACCGGGGCTTCGATGTCCGTCGATAAAATCAAGTTGCGCAATTTTTCACCCAACTCGGTGGAACCGGGGTCTCGCAAAAAGAGGGTGGCCTGTTGCTGGGCCCGCAGCTCTTCTCTCACCTTATTGATCAACGTCGATTTGCCCGATGCGTCTAATCCTTCAAATACAATAAAAGCCATGCCTTAGGTTTTGCCTTCTCCTGGACTAGAGTCACGTTAATTCCAGACTTAAGCAAAGCGTTAGCCCTACTCAAACTTAAAAACCCCCATAAGTCCCTCAAAAAACTCAATAATACTCCTGGAAGACCGATAAGAGTATATGGAACTGGGAGAAGTTAGAGTTCTTATTGCCGATGGCGATAACAACTTATCAGGTCGAATGAGTCGCTATTTGATGGAAAGTGGTTTTACCACTAAGGTCATCAGCAATAGCTACCTGCTGCAAAAGACACTTTTGGAGTGGCGTCCCCATTTTCTATTCATCGACCTCTTGTTTCCCGGCTGTTATGCGCAAAACTGTTTGAAGTTTTTAAGTGAACGTGGACTTCTTGGTGAGGACGGCATTCACGTGATTGTGATGTCAAAGCACAATGCTGAACTGAATGTACGTAATTGCTTAGAATCTGGCGCTGAAGACTTTATCGTCAAACCGTTAAAGATGATAGATGTCTTGCAACGACTTGCTCTTCTCTCTCAAGCCAAGCGCTACAACTTTGCAAACATTGCCACCCAAAACGAACAGCAGGTGAAAAACTACTTTCAGATGATCACTTTGATGGTGGAAGCGGCCAACCAGAACAAGTCGGTTAGCTTGCTACGCTTTGAGATGAGTCGGATGATTGCTTTGGCACTCAAAGCTGTTCGTGTCTCGGTTGTTGCCACCAGTGCAGAACGCAACATGATTCGGGTGATTCGCTCCAGCGATGATGAAAGTCTCACCTCTTTGGATCTGGATCTGGCCAAGTATCCCGAACTGCAATATGTTCTGCGGACTGAGAAGGCCCTCTTTATTGAAAGCCTAGAAAAAGACCAAACTATGTCATTTGTGAAACATGAGGTAAAAACCATCAATTTCGACTCAATGATGGTTCTGCCGCTTAAACGAGGGCAGGCTCTGAAAGGCTGTATCTCGATCCGAATGCCTAAAGATTGCAAAAAGCTTAGTTTTTACGATATCAAAATCGCCGAAATTGCTGCCCAACTTATTGCAATGACTTGGAAATTCCAAGAACCCGAAGCTTTGAAAAAAGCCTCTTAAAACTCCGAAAAAGTCCTAGACTCCCTTTTTTAATCCCCCTATATTGGTGAGTCTTTGTTAAGGAGTGGTGCCATGGTATCTATTTTGGCCTTCGTACATGTTGCTTTGTCAATTTTCCTCGTGATTCTTGTTCTGATTCAAGATCCTAAAGGCGGCGGTGCCGGTGGCCTTTTTGGCGGCGGCGGCGGATCCAACTCATTGTTTGGAGCCACAGGCGCACCCTCTTTCTTAGCTAAGGTCACCCGTTGGGTCGCTGTGATTTTCGCTGGCTCTTGTATTGCCATGACCATTTTTATCAAGCCTGGTAGCAAAAGTGTTCTCGATGACTTAGAGACCACCCCGGCGGCGACATCAGCTCCCATGGAATCCGGCTCAGACTCTATGGATCAATCGGGAGAAACTCCGACTGAAACTGAGGACACTGAAGAAGCCCAACCCGAAGAGTAGGTCTTCTTTGCTTCGATACATCCTATTGGCCCTTGTTGGAGTTATTGCGGGGATCCTAATTTTTACCAAGGATCTCACACTTGATTCAACTTCAACCGCATCTCCCATTGGAACCATCGAGTCCACCAGAGGATTGGTTATGGGAAAAACCCCTGAAGCGGAAAGCTTCATAAACCTTTCCTCCCAATCCCCATTTCACAGTCCATTACAAATAGTCACCGGATTCGAAAGTGAAGTGCAATTGAGTTTTGGCGAATCCTTCAAAGTCTTAGAGAACAGCTCTGTTCGTCTGCGCAAACAAGCCAATGTCTTTTTTGTCGACGTGATCCGCGGCAGTGTGGAGCGAGAAAACCCCGAGTCCAATGTTGAGTTTCAAGTGGATGGAAAAACCAAAACAGGCCTGGCCATCTCAGCCCCCACCAACCAAGAGTTGGTTTCCGTAGAATCTAACAAGCCAAAAAATGGCAGCCTCACTCCTAATCCCGATGATGAGTTTCAGACCTTGCTGGCTGAAACACTCAAACTGCATCAACGCTTTTTGGAAAAATGTTTTATCAAACTCTATGAAAAGAAAAACGGAACACTCTTGGGCGGCCAGGTAAACACCCGCTTTCAAATTTCGACCAAAGGACAAGTTCAAAATGTAAACATTGTCCAATCCGACTTCAATGACAATGCTTTCAATACTTGTGTCAAAGAAGTGATCTCAAGAGTGCAGTTCAAAGGGTATAAAGAGGGCGCTCGCACTGTCGACTTCCCGATCCAAATCAACATACCCAATTAGAAAACACATTTAATCAACTTTATTGTTAAAAATCTGTTTAAAAAGTGAGCTGTGGAGAAAAACGCAAGATCATCTGCCATACGGAAAGCTTTGTAGTATTGCCCCCAGTACCCTGTTTTTAAAAAAAACGTGCAATCTCGTCTTTCGCCGACTCTCCTCTTTGAAAAAAGTCAGGTTTTGGCCCTTTGTAGGTCGAAACGCAGGCTGTGAGATTAATGATGCATAACCAGTGAATTAGAACTTGAACAGTTTTTTTCATGTCGATGGTTTAATTGGACAGTGTCTCGCTGACAAGAAGCGCTCAGGGGTTTGAAATGTCATCTATGAGTTTTGCAACGGCCGTTTCAGTTTGATTTTAGTGTTTTCACTAAAAACTTGGCTGTTTTACCCATGAGTTCTTCTTTTCGATGATAAAGGTGAGGAAACAGGGTGTGTTGGTTTTCAATTTCCGTCTTCAACTTGACTAGAGTCTTATTCTGCAATTCCTTTTTTATGAGGTATTCCGGCAGCCACCCAAATCCGATTTTCTTTATAATGGCCAATTTCTTGGTCGTAAAGTCATTGACTACAAATGATGACTTCATTTCGATTTGTTCAGTACTCAGAGGGATTTCTTTAGGAGTGGATCGCACTTTAATATAGGTGAAATCGGTCAGTTCATCCACGCTCACTTTGCCACGCTTGTTGGCTAGAATGTGATCTTTGTGAACTACAAAAAACATCTTGATCGGTTTCAATTTGGTAAAATGCAATTGCGGTTGTTTGATCGGAAGAATGGTCACCATCAGATCAGCATTTTCTCCATTGAATTTGGACTCCACCTCATTGAGAAATGCAGAGATCACTTGAATATCAGTCGTGGTTTGATTGCGACTGGTTTGGTACAAGGCATCGGCGATCCAATTGAAATCGATAACTCCATCGTAGATCAACTTGATCCTTGGTTCCCAACCCCGCTTGAGGTTTTCACAGGCGAGCCCCAACTCACTCTGAACTTGCATCAGTTTCCGACAGTAACGCACGACAACCTCCCCTTCTTCAGTGATCTCATTGCGATAGCCCGAGCGATCAAATAGAGGGATTTGCAATTGTTCTTCCAAACTTTTTATGAGGTACACAATGGCCGAATGCCCTTTATTGAGGCTTTTCGCCGCTTTTTGAATGGTGCCATCTTCGACGACGCTGAGAAATGCTTTGGCTTGATCGAGAGTGATATTCATTGGTTAAAACCTTGTCAGTATTTTTAACAATGATTATAGGATAAATGATCTATATTTCAACATTAACCTTGACTAAAATAGGGGCCATGGAGGAAAGATATGGCTAACAATCCCTTAAAACTTAATGGTATCGATTTTGTTGAATTCAGCACTGATGATCCCAAAAAACTTCATCAAATCTTTATCGACTTTGGATTTTCTAAAGTGGGAA
>CBDUOS010000084.1:0-15632 GCA_965368905.1 uncultured Bdellovibrionales bacterium
TTTTTCATAGAGACACGAACTTCATTTTTAAGTCAGAAATAAGCTGATTGATCAATTTTTCTTCTTCGTCGGTGCGGTTGTTTTCAGATTTCTCCTTTAAAACTTCCAGCAGGTCGATATTGAACTGGGCCATATTCTTGTCCACCGATGTTTGACCAGTGGCTGGGTCTGGCGCAAGGCCCAGGCTCATGGCCGCTGACGAGGCGACAGATAAGACCAGTGTTGAAAATGTGGCTTCCAGTTGTTGTTGATTATCCAAATGGGACTCCTTTGGGCTATATTTTAAATGAATCTTTAGAAAAGTATGTGTCCTTTGATGGGCCTGTCAATGCCACGACAGACGGCCTTTTGCGGGGCGCAAATAGCTAAAATGATTGATTAACGGTGGACCTGATCTGAGAATGGATAAGTCTATCCTTAAATAAGGGGGTCGTGCGTGGATGTTGATGTGATGGCGTTGAATGCCGCTGTAAAAAAAGAAAGCGGTTTCGTTGACCAAATGCTGCAAGAAGTAAGCAAGGTGGTCGTTGGCCAAAAAGAGATGGTGGAAGGGATTGTGATGGGCCTTCTGACCGGGGGACATGTTCTTCTTGAAGGTGTTCCTGGGTTGGCAAAAACCTTAACAATCTCCTCGGTTTCAGAAGCCATAAGTTTGGATTTTAACCGGGTGCAGTTCACCCCAGATCTGTTGCCTTCGGATTTGATCGGTACCATGATCTTCAATCCCAAGTCGGGTGAGTTTACGCCGAAGAAGGGGCCGATTTTTACCAATATTCTACTGGCCGATGAAATCAACCGTGCACCTGCTAAAGTGCAATCGGCTTTGCTTGAGTGTATGGCCGAGAAACAGGTGACGATTGGGGATACCACTTACAAGTTGGAGAAGCCTTTCTTGGTGTTAGCCACACAAAACCCGTTGGAGCAAGAGGGAACTTATCCATTGCCGGAAGCTCAGATGGATCGTTTCATGTTTAAAATTGTTGTCGACTACCCGAATAAAGGGGAAGAGTTGGAGATCATGAATCGCATGGCCACTGACAATACGCCAGACATGAATTCTGTGATCACCAAAGAGAATTTGTTAAGAGCACGCGAAATGACGGACAAAATCTATGTCGACGACAACATCAAAACTTACATTGTCGATTTGGTGATGGCGACTCGAAGCCCCGGTGAGTATGGCTTGGGGCAGTTGGAAAACATGATCCAAGTGGGAGCTTCGCCACGTGCCACCATCAGTTTGATGCGAGCATCAAAAGCCAATGCTTTTATTCGAGGACGTGGCTACGTCACGGCTGAAGACGTCAAAGCGGTGGCTTACAATGTATTACGACATCGTTTGATTCTGACTTTCGAGGCCGAGGCTGAAGAAGTGGTCAGTGAAATGGTCATCAAAGACATGTTGAATGAAATTGAGGTACCTTGAGGAGCGATGATTGAGTATACCCGCTGAAGTTTTAAAAAAAATTAAGCTTCTTGAGGTCAATACCAAAAAGTTGGTGAACTCAACTTTTGCTGGCCAATACCATTCTCGATTTAAAGGGCAGGGGATGACTTTCTCTGATTTTCGAGAGTATGTGCCTGGTGATGATGTGCGCTCGATCTCTTGGAACCTTACGGCTCGCACCGGAAACACTTATATTAAAAAATACGAAGAAGAGCGAGAGCTAACAATGATCTTAGCTGTCGACGTCAGTGGCTCAGTGAACTTTGGCTCAGAGGACTATTTTAAGGGCGAAGTGCTCACTCATTTGTCTGCGTTACTCGGCTTTAGTGCTTCGAAAAACAATGACAACGTGGGGCTGTTGCTATTCAGCGACCAAGTGGAGCACTTTGTGCCGCCCAAAAAAGGACGGGGGCATCTGCAACGGATCTTGCGAGATCTTTACTACCATGAACCAAAAAGCAAAATGACCAACATTGCGGCCGTGGTGGAATACCTCTCGGGTGTGTTAAAAAAGCGCGCTACGGTTTTTCTATTCAGCGATTTTATGGACCCTCAACCATTTGCCACCTCATTGAAAAGATTGTCTCGTCGACACGAGACAATTGCTGTGCAAATTTTTGACCCGATTGAGGAAAGTCTGCCATCTATGGGAATGGTGGATTTTATTGACCCAGAGTCAGGTGAAATATTGACGGTGGACACCTCATCTCCACTTTTCAAAAGGTACTATCAGAAAGAAGTGAAAGATTACCAAGAAAAAGTCAGCGTTGAACTGCGTAAGTCTCGCGTCGATTTGGTTGAAGTCCGTAATGGTGATGATTTCATCCAGCCTCTTGCCAACTACTTCAAGAGAAGGAAAGGTTAATGGCCAAGTCGCAGGAACAGGATCTTCAACAAAAAATCAAAGAAACCCAGGGTCAGGTCGACAAGGTTTTAGAAAGCCAGAGCTCTGAGTCTGAAGTGACCCCTGTTGAAAAAAAAGATCTTCCAAAGTGGAACTGTCGAGTGGAAGGCACACCAAGCGATGAACAGTGGACAGTGGGAGAAACCTTTGGCTTAGTCTGTGAAGGGCCAACAGCCGAATTTCTTTCCACCGAACTCACTTTTAAAGAAGATAAAAAGTCCAACTACCGGTTGCAAGTTTTAAGTGTGAGAAAACAAACTGAAAACGAATTGGATATGCTGGTCACCAGCTATGTTCCTAAACCCCATCGTTTCGATAAGTTGTATATCCAAGACCAAAAGGTTTCCGTCGTTCAAGTGGAGCCTTTTAATTTGATCGTAAAAAGTGTGATAACCAATCCCGAGCAGAAGCCCTATGGGCCTGCGGGTGCGGTCGCTCTGTCTTTTCCTCTGTGGTTGTGGATTACAATGGGCTCAGTCATTTTAGTGGGTGTGTTTTTTGGTCTGTTTCGCATGAACCGTCGGGCGCAGATGCGTCGAGTGATCGAAGAGCTGAAGCAGCACAACACGGCTCTTGGCGCGTTTAATCAGTTCAATAAAGACATTCGAACCCTAGGGCGTCGCCATATATTTGGTGATGAAAAAGGGTGGACAGAACAGAAGAAGCAACGCTATCTGGAAAACCTCGACGAAGTTTTCAGGATGTACCTGTTGCGAGAGTTCTATGTCCCGGCATTGGATTGGAATTCAGGGTTGACGGTTCGGACGATCTCGAAGCAGGATAAACGCCGTTTTCCACGCTATGGCTCCGAACTGCAGAAGTTTTTAAAAGAATTGGATCGAGCGAAGGCTGATGCGGAGAAATTGCGAGTGCACGATTGCCAACAACTGACTCAAATGGCGAAGCGGGTGACCCAGGCTATTTGGAAAGTGCGGAAGGTGTAGGTCATGATTTGGTACTCTGGTTGGGCATTTATTCTTCTTGCTTTTTTGGCCGTGGCTCTGGTTCTACACTTTGTCAATCACAAGCGTCGGTATGGAGCTTTGCCACTGAGCACGTTGCCCATTGTGCAAAAACTGCAAACCAGTCTACGGGCCCGTTTAAAATTCTTACCAGACTTGTTAAAGTATTCAGGACTAGTTTTGGTAATAGTGGCTTTAGCCCGCCCCCAAGAGACCGATGAAAAAATTCGTCGTAATGTAGAGGGAATCGACATAATGGTGGCCTTGGATATTTCACATTCGATGCTGATTGAAGATATGAAGCCAGAAAATCGTTTGGAATCCGCGAAGAAAACCATTCGAGAGTTTGTGGAAAAGCGAATTTCTGACCGAATCGGAATGGTGGTTTTTTCTGGTGAATCTTACACCCGTGTCCCTTTGACTCTTGACTACAAGCTACTCAAACAAAATATCATGCAGGTGCAAACCTCCACCAATATTAAAATGGGAACAGCCATTGGAGTGGCGCTGGGGAATGCGGTGTCACGTTTGAATGAATCAACGGCTAAATCACGTGTGGTGATTCTGTTGACTGATGGAGAGAACAATACCGGACTGATCGATCCCCAAACCGCACTGAAAATTGCCAAAGGTTATGGTGTCAGGATCTACACCATCGGTGTTGGGCGAGATGGTCAAGCTCAGCTTCCCATTTACTCCACGGATATTTTAGGTCGCAAGGTGAAAAGGTACCAGCCTATTCACAGCAAGGTGAATGAACCCTTGCTCACCCAGTTGGCCAACGAAACAGGTGGAAAGTTTTACCGCGCCACCAACACCAATGCTCTAGAAGGCGTGTTTACCGATATTGATCAATTGGAAAAAACCAAGATCGAAGAGAACCGTTACACCCAATACCGTGAGATGTTCCAAAAATATCTATTGTGGGGTGTTCTGCTTTACGCTTTGGGTGCTCTTCTTCAGTTCACCTTGCTGCGGAGAGGTGTGTAGATGTTTCGTTTCGCTGATCAGGAGTGGTTTTTTGGTTTTATCGCGCTCGCTGTTATGGTGGTGTACTTTTTTGTCACCAATAAAATGATGGAGCGAAAACTCAAAAAGATTTTCGGCAAAATGGCGCCCTTTTTCACGGCTCGGTTTTCTTTTTTCAAAAAGAATGTGAAATTCTTTTTAATAGTTACGGCTCTGTCTTTTATGATCTTTGCTCTGGCTCGTCCACAACTGGGTAAGGGGCAACGACAGATCACAAGCCAGGGTGTGGAACTTATGGTCGCCGTGGATGTTTCTAAAAGTATGCTGTCTGAGGATGTGAAGCCCTCGCGACTTGAGCATGCTAAGAAAGAGATCAATCATCTTCTGAATATACTCGGCGGCGATAAAGTGGGGATTTTAGCTTTTGCAGGGTCGGCCGTTTTATTGTCACCCATGACCACCGACAAGTCGGCACTAAAGATGTTTCTAGAAACCCTTTCTCCGAAAAGTGTGGAGACCCAAGGAACCGAATTGGCAAAAGCGTTGAACGAGGCTAAAGAGGACTTTGAGCGTGGTGGAGAAGACGTTGGACCGAATCAGACCATGACTCGGGTTGTGATTGTAATCTCCGATGGTGAGGACCATGAGGAAGGGGCATTGAAGGCAGCCCAAAATCTGGCGGAATCGGGAATTCGGGTTTTTACAATGGCTTTCGGCTCTGAGCGAGGTGGTAAAATTCCTAAGCGCGATGCCCGCGGACTTTTGAAAGGTTATGAGCGCGACCGCAGTGGAAATGAAGTCATCACAAAAGTGAATGATCAAATGATGAAGCAATTGGCACGCGCAGGGAAGGGCAGTTTTTACCATGTGACCTTTGGTGGTAGTCAGATGAAACGATTGAAAGAGGATTTGGATAAACTTGAAAAGGCAGAATTTGACTCCTTAACTTCCGAAAGTTTTGACGAACGCTATCAACTTCCTCTGTTCTTTGGTTTTTTATTCGCACTCATCGAACTTTTTATCGGAACCCGTCGCCGCAGTTTGGGAAAATGGCAAGGGCGTTTTTCAACGCCACTCTCGATGATTGCCTTTATGGTTCTGCTTCCATGGAGTCCTGCGGAAGCCTCTCATGGTCTCTCTGAGATTTGGGATAACAACAAGGCTGTCGTTCATATGCAGCAAGAAAAATTTATTGAGGCTCATGAAGAAATGACCGAACTGGTCAGTAAAAAGCCTTTTGATCCCATCTTTCAATACAACATGGGAACATCTTGTATGACAGTTGAAGAGCCTGAGAAGGCGATTCAAATGTATGGTGAAATTCTCAAACAAAACCCAATTCCATCCACAGTTGAATATGTCACATATTACAACTTGGGGTTTTTATACTCTCTCGAGGGAGGGGATATCGACAAGGCCCTGCACTATTACCAACAGGCCCTCAACTTGAACCCGACCTCAGTGGAAATCAAAACCAATATCGAATTATTGATGGCTGGAGGCCAGGGTGGCGGCAAGGGTGACAAAAAAGATAAGAGTGACCAGCCACAAGATGGTGAGGATGGTGAACAACCGCAAGAACCGCAAAAGTTCACCAATAAACAGCAGCCCAATCAATTCAACAGCAAAAACATGTCGAAGAGCGACGTGAAAAAGATTTTAGAAGAATTAAAAAAACAAGAGCAACGGATTCGTGCAAAACACGACCGCAAGGGCGGAAAGGAGGTCGACCGTGAAAAAAACTGGTAACCTCTGCAACACCCCGCGAGAAGCAATAGGTGCCTGGAACCTTTTGTTGGTGTTGGTTTTGTTTTCTCAGGTGGCTTGGGCCGATGTGAAAGTGTCGGCCACGGTGGATCGCAACCAATTGGGCGTGGGTGATCAGTTCACTTTGAAGCTCTCTGTTGCAACGGACAAATCAGTGGCGGTGAGCCAGCCCAGCTTACCTGTGATAGGCAATGTGCAACTTCTCCACAGCTGGGTGAGCAATCAGTCCAGCACCACATTTTCCAGCCAAGGTCAGGGTGGACTATTTAAAACCCTTCGCAGTAAAATTTTCAGCTACCAGTTCACTGTTCTACAGAAACAGAATATTCGAATAGAACCCATCGCCGTGACTGTGGGAGGCAAAGAGTACCAAACCGAACCGATTGATATTCAGGTTTTTAAGCAGGGGATCGCCCAACAAAGGCCTCAACAGCAGCGACCTCAACAACAACGTCCCCAGTTTCCTAAAGATCCGATCGATGACCTTGAAGAGAGATTTAACCAACTTCTCAATCGCCAGTTTGGTGGAGTTCCAGGAGCTGATGGCTTCATGACGGAGCCACGCAACTCGAAAGAGGCCTTCTTTATTCTTGCTGAAGTGGACAAAACCCAAGCCTTCAAGGGCGAGCAAATCACCGCGTCTTGGTACCTTTACACTCGGGGACGTGTACGGGATATCGATACTTTGAAGTACCCGACTCTTAAAGGTTTCTGGAAAGAAGATATTCAAATCTCCACCCACCTCAACTTTGAGCAAGACGTTATCAATGGTGTTCCTTACAATCGGGCGCTGCTTGCCTCCTATGCGCTCTTCCCAATTGATGAAGGCAAGCAAGTGGTTGATTCTTATAAAGCCAAGGCCACTATAGTCAGCGGCTTTGGTTTTGGGCGTGGATTTCCGGCGACTAAGGCGAGCGATCGAATTCCAATATTAATCAAACCTCTCCCGACAGAGGGAAAGCCGCTGGACTTTACAGGGGCCGTTGGTGAGTTTCAGCTGACCGTGGACCCACCGAAAGGCACCATCGTCGCCCACCAACCATTCGCGTTGAAGGTTCGCTTCGAGGGTCGCGGAAATGCGAAATTGATTGAACTGCCAGAACTCCCATTGGGTGAAAAACTTGAAATCTACGATATTAAAAATGAGTCCAAATTTTTCAAAAACGGCCAAAGCTTTAAAGAGTTTGAAGTTCTTCTTATACCCACAGAGTCCGGACCACTTACGATCGACTCTTTAAAGTCCAGCTTCTTTGATCCGAAAAAGGAGCAGTACATTTCATTGCAATCGGAGCCCATTCAGTTGAGCGTACAACCAGGTTCGAAACAACAGTCCATCGGTGAGGAACGGCTCAAGTCAGATGTAAAGAAAAAGGTTTTACCCGATTTGGCTATGGAGTGGGATCCGACGCAAAAAGCGGGTTCTTCTAAGTTTTTTATTTGGCCATTTCTTTTTGGGTTGGCGTTCTTACTGCTGTTGGCTAAGTCAATTCGGGATTCTGGCATTCTCAATAAAAACCCATCGCTGGATGAAATAATTGGTCTACGCTTCGGCAAAATTGATCGCTTACTAGAGAAAGGGCAAACCCGCAAAGTGGGAATCGAGGCCACCAATACAGTGTATTTAGTCTTGGGCGAGCTTTCAGGAGAGGGCGGCGCCAGTGAAGAACTTGATAAATTGTTGGCGAAGACCACACCCAGTGTGCGCCGAGAAATTGAAGACCCATTGACCAAATTGGTCGATTACTTTGGTGTTCTCGGATTTGGCCCCGCGACTTACGTTAAAGAGTTCAAGGATCAAAAGGGGTTGAAGCAAAAGATTGCTGATTTGAAGGGATTGCTGTTGAAGGCTTGTCAGCTAAGCAAAGGAAAGTTGGATCAGGATGAAATGTAGATGGTTATGGGTGGTGGCTGCATTTTTTTTGATCGGAACAACAGCCTATGGTGTAGAAACGAAAGTTCTGAAAAGTTCCGATAAATTTCCACAAGCTCTCGATCTTCGAGCCAACTCCAAACTTTCAAAACTCAAAAAGCTCTCTCAAATTCAGTGGCACGTAGTGCGTGGAAACTGGCTGGATTGTGTGAAGTTGAGTGAATCGGTTGTGGGTAATAAAACCCTGGGAGAATGGGTGCCTTATCAGCACTTGCAATGTCTGCAGAAATCCTATTCCTATAAAAGCTCTTGGAAGACAAACCGTTATGTCGACTCCTTCAATAAGTTAAAGGGAGAGATTGACTTCGTATTGAATTCTCCTTACCCCGATCACCGAGAAATGGTTTTAGAAGTTTTTTTGGATCTGGCTCGACTCTCGATGGAGAATGCCCGCAATCGCTTTGATAAGCTTGTCGACAATCACCACTACCTTGTCGACTATATGAATGAAGAGCAACGGGCGGAATACTATCAAATTATGGGTGAAATGGCTTGGCTGCGGCAAAAAAATGAAATTGCAAAGAGTAACTTTTTAAGAAGCTATTTTTTTAAAGAAAATAAACAAGTTTTGCAAAGGCTTAAGCAGCTGAAAGCTGAAAAGTCTTTGCGTTTGGATAAGTACAGCCGAGATTTTAACGAAACCGAAGAAGAAAAAAAGTTGTGGTCGAAGTTTTCTCGGGCCGTTAAAAAAGGGCAAACCTACCGGGTGGCCGAATATGGATCGGATTTTCTCAACCAGTTTCCGGGCTCAAAGCGTGTTGACGAGGTTCGCGATGATGTGAATACAGTTTACAAGCGACTGCTTTATCGTCGTGGCAGCAAGTATGAATCCATCAAGAGAGATTTTGAAAAACAACTAATAGAGGCTCCTCCTCAACATGTTTTGTTTTGGGGAACTGAGGCATACGAAAGAGGTTATCAATCATCCAGTTACAAGTTAGCCGACAAGGCTGCCGACAAGTGGGAGGACACGGTTTATGCGGCCGATGCTCTGTTGATTGCGGCACGCTCGGCTTATTATTTGAATAAGCGCTCTGAAGCGAGATCCCATTTCAACACTTTGATTGAAAAGTACAGTGGGCACCCAGCGAGTGACGAAGCTCAGTATTTATTGGGGTTGTTGCACTATCGAGAGGGTGAGTACAAGAAGGTGATCAATCTTTATGATTCCTTTTTGTTGTCATCAGGGTCCGATAAATGGGAGTTGCAGGCTCGCTACTGGTTGTGGCGTTCATTGAAAAAAATTAAATCCAGTCGTGCCAGCGAGATCGCTGAGAGTATCTTTAAAGTTTTTCCGCTGACCTATTATGGATTGCTTGTGCGTATGGAAGAAAAGGGCAGTCTGCAGTCTTTGCTAGGTAAAGGTGATGATAAAGGACAAGCCAGCTATTGGTGGACCAACCACACGAAGAAACGATGGAAGCGGATCAAAAACCTGATCGAATTGGGTTGGCTCGACCAAGCGGAGACTGAAATTGATTTCTTGCCTGATCCCAAAACGGCCGGTGGGTTCTTGGTGCGTGCGCGATTGTGGGAATCGGGTGGGCGCTCCAACCGTGCCATTGAAGACTACGCTGCAGTGGTGGATTTGGATCTCGACTACATTAACAGTGATGTTCTAAAGGCCACCTTTCCGCAAAAATATGAGAACTATGTTAAGGCGTCTGAAAAAGAGTTTTCTATCTCACAAAATCTTATTTGGTCGATTATTCGGCAAGAAAGTGCCTTTATGGAAAATGCTGTGAGCCCTTCCAATGCTTATGGTTTGATGCAGATGTTGGGCGGAACCGCACGAGAGACAGCAAAGTGGTTGAAAGTGAAAGGTTTTAAAGTCAAAGATGATATCTTCAACCCTAGAGTCAATATTCGGTTCGGAACCCATTTCATTTCTCGCATGGTTCGCAAATATAAAGGTGTGATTCCTTTGGCGGTGGCATCTTACAATGTAGGGCCTGGTAATTTGGACCGCTGGCTGAGTCATCGTTCGGACCTTACCAATTGGGACAAAATAGGTGAGAGCTTGGATGATGACATCTGGATGGATGAATTGCCCTGGGCGGAGACCAGTTTCTACGTCAAAGCTGTCATGCGAAACTTTCTCCTTTATAAAATTATCCATCAAAAGCATGATAAATTGGCCAGCCCTCCTTGGGAAGAGGTTCTTAAGTAAGCCTAAAAGATCGACAAAAATCAGGGATTTGCCGGAGAACCTGTGTCAAATTCAACTAAAAACGCGCTTTCGGTCGAGAAAAATGCCCAACCAGAGACTCAGTGTCTCCTAGAGGGGTTTCCATTGATGGAAGCCGAGAAATTGGCTAAAATAAAGGGATACAAGGAGTTGGGGATGAGACGGATAGCCCTTTTGGCGTTTTTTACTTTATGCGTGGGATGCGCCTCTTCAAGCAAAATGAATGAAGGAATCGCATTACCGATGGCTCCAGGTGCTCCAGAAATGGCTGACATGCATCAGAAAGCAATCCCTCCTGCTCCAGAAAAAGATCTCAATGACAATGAATCCGACATGCAAAACCTGCCTCAGGAAATGAATCAACAGGTAACCAAATGGCTTGAATACTTTCAAGGACGAGGCAAAGAGCATATGCAAAAGTATTTGTCGCGATCTTCTCGGTACCTGCCTCGCATGAAAGAAATTTTGAAATCCCACGGTCTTCCCGAAGATTTGGTTTACATTGCCTTGATTGAATCGGGTTTTAATTCCAGTGCCCATTCCTCTGCGCGCGCTGTTGGCTACTGGCAGTTTATTCGCGGGACGGGACGCCGTTATGGCTTGGAGCAAAACTACTACGTGGATGAGCGCCGAGATTTTGAAGCCTCGACAGATGCTGCTGCGAAGTATTTAAAGGCACTTTACAACTTGTTCGGGTCTTGGTACTTGGCGATCGCCTCATACAATGTGGGTGAAAATCGTATCAAGCGGGTTGTGATGAAAAATTACACTCGAGATTTCTGGGAACTTGCAGAGAAGAAGCAGCTGCCTCGTGAGACCACTAATTACGTACCAAAATTCTTGGCGGCGCGACTGATTGCAAAGCATCCGCAAAAATATGGTTTTGAAAATGTGGACTGGCATGTGCCACTTGATTACAAGGAACTCGAGGTGACTAAGAAAGGTGTCAATCTTAAGAAGATGGCCAAGCATCTTGGCATCCCGAAAGATGAACTTTATAGTCTTAACCCTTCATTTAAACTTGGGATCATTCCTAAACGCTCCAAGTTCACCCGATTGCGAGTTCCGTCGCATATTGTGGATGAAAAAATTCAAGCAGCCCTTGGCAAGAGTTTGAGTAAAGTCACCATGTCGGTGGCCTCTGGACAGGACCAGACTTACCGCATTCGACGGGGAGACACTTTAAGTCATATCGCTCGTCGCTTTCGCTCGTCGATTCGCGAAATCCAGGCCGCCAACAATTTGAGTCGGCGTTCGGTCTTATACCCAGGAAAGAAGTTGATCATTCCCGCTCGACGTGGGGTCGCCAAGAAGTCTTCTAGTAAAAAGTCCTCTTTGAAAAACGGTGAACGGCACTATAAAGTGCGCCGAGGTGACAATCTGTATACGATTGCCAAACGCTTTGGAGTCAGCCTTTCAAAAATTCAAAGACGAAACAGTCTGGGGCGTCGCAGTCTTTTAAGTATTGGAAAAGTCTTGGTCATTCCGGCCTCCAAATAAAGCTTTCCGCCTTTGGTCCTGAATTGGGTCGGTGAAAATCAAACGCTGACCTTTTACTAACTTTTTTAAAATCACACGCCAACCAAACCTTGAAGTCCAATTGTTACCATAGGATCAAAAGGGAGGCGCCGTGAGAATAATGATCGTGACGGATGCGTGGAAGCCACAAGTGAACGGCGTAGTTCGAACTTTGGATTCCACCAGTAAACATCTTCAGAAAATGGGTCATGAAATCGAGATGATCACTCCCCAGGGGGGCAAGTCGATGCCTTGTCCAACATACAACGAAATTTCATTGGTCTTGTCGCCTAATCGGGTGGTGAAAAACAGTTTCAATCAATTTCAACCTGAGGTTGTTCATATCGCGACAGAAGGGCCTCTGGGGTGGGCGGCACGGAGGTATTGCAAAAAAAACAATCTTCATTTCACCACCTCTTTTCATACCCAATTTCCGGAATACATTCACGCCAGAACCCGCATCCCAACCCACTGGACATACAAAGTGCTTCGTCGCTTCCATTCATTGGCACGGCAAGTGATGGTGACAACTTTTTCAATGGAGAAAAAACTACAGTCCGTCGGTTTTAGGAACCTCGCTAGTTGGTCGCGTGGGGTGGACACCCATCTGTTTCATCCACAAAGCCGTTCTTATATGGGAAGCAAGCCCAACCTTCTTTATGTCGGACGGGTAGCTGTCGAGAAAAACTTAGAAGCCTTCTTGTCGATGGATATTGATGCCATGAAAATAGTGGTGGGAGACGGACCCCAGCTTCCCTACTTGAAGGCGAAATATCCAGAAGTGCTTTTTACGGGGGCTAAGTTTGGCAATGAACTTGTGCAACACTATTCGTTGGCAGATGCCTTTGTGTTCCCCTCACGCACAGACACATTTGGTTTGGTGATGCTTGAGGCTTTGGCCTGTGGCACTCCGGTGGCGGCTTACCCTGTAGAAGGACCGATTGACGTTATTCAATCCAGTGAGGTGGGCTGTCTAGATAAAGATTTTAAAAAAGCGACATTGATGGCTTTAGGAAAGTCTCGCAGAAAGTGTCGAAGTTATGCATTGGAATTTTCTTGGGAGAGGTGCACGAAGCAGTTTTTAAACAATCTTTTGCCGGCAGTTTAGCGATAGCTAGAGAGGAGCCTATTGTTTTTATGTGATTTCCATATCCACTCGATCAACAGTGATGGCAAACTTACAATCTCTGAGTTGGTGGATTACTTCGGAACCCTAGGTTTTGGAGCGATTGCGATCACCGATCATTTGTGCGAGAGCAAAACCTTTCTCGGTCAGTCGGCTCTATTTTTACAAAAAACATTACTAAAAAATCAATATGCTCGTTATATCCAAGAGATTCTCATTGAAGGGGAAAGAGCGAAAAGGCAATACGATTTGCTGGTAATTCCAGGGGTTGAATTTACTAAAAATTCTTTTTCCCACAAGGACTCTGCCCATATTGTGGGTTTAGGAGTGAATCAGTTTATTGATCCAGATCACGATGTCGATACGATTATTGATCAAATTCATCAGCAGAAAGGCTTGGCCATTGCCGCACACCCTGTTCCCACTCGAAAAATTGAACCCCAAACCTATCACCTTTGGCACAATCGAGATCGTTTGTGTAAAAAAATGGACGCGTGGGAAGTGGCGAGCGGAGCTCAACTCTTTGATGAGGTTTATGAGAGTGGCTTGCCAATGTTGGCCAACTCTGACTTGCATCACCCCAGGCAAATGAGTTCTTGGAAAACCTTGATTGCAGGTGCCCGTACCAAAAAGAATGTCTTTGCGGCGATAAAAAACCAAGATATTAACTTCACTTACTATGAAAATCCAGAACCCTGGAGAGTGAAAAAAGTGGAATCGAAGAAAAGATTTTCGTTTGCGGAAGCAGTTTTATCTTATTGACTCTTTCTTCTTACATTTTTAGGAGAAGTGATCTTTGACTGTTCTTTCTTGGATTGGCGTCGTTGCGCCATAATTTTGTAGTAGGACTTCATGAACTCGTCGTGGAGTTTAGATAACTCATTGCATACTTTTGCAGGCTTCTTATTGCAAAAATAGTTCACGATCACGGCAAACTTGTTCCATTGAAGTCGATTGAAAACGGGCTCTTTAAAATAGTTGGCTGAAACCACGCGGGTATTGCGCTGGCAGTATTGGCTGGGCTGTTGTTTCTTGGGAATACAGAGACTGTGAAAATAGAGGGCCTGTGAACAAGTATCCAGTTTCTTTTTAAGACAGTTTTCTTGGTTGGGCTTAGCGACTAGAAGCCGCTCAACCTCTTTGACTGAATGATCGGCAAAAAGTTTTCTCACTTTCTTAACATAGTTTTTTGAATCGGCATGACTGTGTTCGTAAAGAGGTTGATAGAAAACGAGAAATGGCGCATTGGTGTTTTCAGGAACAGTTGCCTCTTTTGCGAGGCTGGTAAAAGCAAAAAATAAGGTGATAAAAAAAAAGAAGCCCGCCTTGGGGGGGGTAGGCGGGCGAAAAATGGGCGTAATGTCCATGAGTTCCTCCTGCCTAGGTTACCAAATAGGTCTCTTTCATTGGTAGCTGGCTGACTTAGCATCCGTTGCCTTAGTCCCTTTAGCTTTGCGCCTCCAAGTTTCCCTGGATTTGCCTTTGGCAAAGAAAGTCTTCTTGAACACTGTCAGTATAGCAAAACTCAGACTTTGGTCCTAATTTTTCTTTTCAAATGTCTTAACTTCGGTCAGAATTTTGAAACTTTTTTTCTCAGTTTGAAACGTAAATACTCCTTTAAATTCGTTCTCTCGAGCCATTTATCCATGCTTCAGGTTTAGAAGAAAGATGTTTGATTTGGCTCCTTCAAATTGATAAATAATAGGAATCTTTTAAAGGAGACAATTTAATGAAATACCTATGGCTTTTGTTTGTTTTCGTAGCATGCGCTCAAACCAGTAAAACACCAGATGCCAATCTTTATGATTCTAACAAGGCTCTTACGGAAAACCTTAAAGCCAGCCGTTATTCAAATATCTATTTTTCAGGACAACCAAAAAGCGAAGATTGGAAAACCTTAAAGGAACAAGGCTTCACCCACGTCATCAATTTACGGCAAAGCAAAGAATATGATGAGAAAGCAGAAGCCAAACAACTCAAGGAGCTGGGAATCATCTACTCACACATGCCGATGGATGCCAAGCAACCGCTTTCAGTAGCGCAAGTCAAAGGCACCACCGACGCCGTTGTGGCTCATCGTAAAAAGGGCAAAACACTGGTTCACTGTGGTTCGGGAAACCGTGCCGCCTACTGGGCCGGTGCTCATTTCTATTTGGATCACGATTACCCAAAAGACGAAGCCATTAAGATGGCAAAAAAATTGGGGCTCACCAGCGATAAACTAGCCACTAAATTGGATCAGTTTATCGAAAACAATAAAAAATAAGTCACTCGAAACCTTTGAGCAAAGGTGAGTTGCGTTAGACATGGAACTATTGTGGTTCATCAACTTTTCACGATTTAAAAGTCAAAATCTCGCTGATATGTCTTTCTGCGCTAACTAAACCTGTTGAATCACTTTGTCGGCCATCACTTTGTAGGCGTCTGATATGGGATCTCCACTTTTTTGAGCGGTGTAGGGGATTCCCATTTCGCAGGCTAAGGCGATTTCAGCTAACATTGGGATTTCAGCAATATGCAAAATGTTTCGAGAGTCTAAGAAACTTTTTAGATCGCCTTTCGGGAACATTTGAATTTTTTGCTCAGGGCTTTCCGGGTTGATCACATAAGACATATTTTCAATGACTCCTAAAATCGGAACATTAACTCGTTCAAACATATCAATGGATTTTTTAACATCTGCCAACGCCACATTCTGTGGGGTGCAGACTGTTAGGGCACCACTTACGGGGACTTTTTGCACCATCGACAGTTGCACATCACCGGTGCCGGGTGGCAGATCAATTAGGAGATAGTCCAACTCGCCCCAGTCCACATCGTA
>CBDUOS010000085.1:0-15386 GCA_965368905.1 uncultured Bdellovibrionales bacterium
AGCGATCCGACAATTGGGCCGCAGCAATCAATGCCGCATCTGTGATCTTCACACCATGGTGCACTTCGTACTTGTCTTTCAGACCACGCAAGATAGTGATGGTGTCTTGCACGCTGGGCTCTCCGACGAACACGGTTTGAAAACGTCTTTCAAGGGCTTTGTCTTTTTCTATGTATTCGCGATACTCGTCAAGAGTGGTGGCTCCAATACAGCGAAGTTCTCCGCGGGCCAGAGCGGGCTTTAACAATTGCCCGGCATCCATAGCGCCATCCGTTTTTCCAGCACCAACCAATGTGTGCAACTCATCGATAAACAAGATCAGCTCACCGTTGGCGGATTGCACCTCTTTGATCACACCTTTTAGACGCTCTTCAAACTCGCCACGGTATTTAGCACCGGCAACCAGAGAGCCCATATCAAGGCTAAGAATGCGTTTGTCATTTAATACTTCGGGAACATCTTTCGAGATAATTCGTAGAGCCAAGCCTTCGGCAATAGCCGTTTTTCCCACACCGGGCTCGCCAATCAATACAGGATTGTTCTTTTTACGGCGAGCCAACACTTGAATGGTGCGACGAATTTCATCATTTCGCCCAATCACAGGGTCAAGCTTTCCTTCGGCGGCAAGGGCTGTAAGGTCGCGCGTGTACTTTTCTAAAACTTTGTATTCGTTGTCGGGGTTTTCATTTTGTATGGTTTCACCACCTCGTAGTTCGATGTATGCGCTCATTAATTCTTTTTCTTTAAGATTGAGTTTTTTATAGATTTTGTTGAGTTCGGCATCCCCCATTTTTAGCGAGCCCACAATAAAGTGCTCAGCCGAAATATAACCATCACCTAATTCGCCAGCGAGGCCTTCGCTAAATTTGAAGAGGGTTTGTAAACGCTTGCTAGCCATCAAGTTTGATTGGCCTGTGGTCACCTTCGGCATTTCGTCTAAGCGATTTTTAAATTCAGCAGCCAAAGCATTGCGATCGACTTGTACGGCTTTCAATAGATCCGTTACGCGATGAGTGGGCTCTGATAACATTTGGGCTAATAAATGCTCCGGCTCCACCGACGTATGAGACAAACTCTCTGCGGTTTGTGCGGCTTTTTGCATGGCCTGTTTTGCTGGAACTGTCATTTTTTCTATATCGTTCATGGTGTCCTCTAAGTGGTTTACTTCTTCAATCTATACCCATAAGATGGGTCCGATTTCGGAGTTGTCAATGTCGCAAAATGGTCAAAATCAAGGGGCCTTCACCCCTAAACGCATCCGCAGAGAGATCAAGCTGGACCGGGTTCAGGCAAGTAATTTCAATAATTTACCTATGACATACGCCTGTGAGCACTGCTCATTTTTTGCCCCAGAATCCAAGGAATGTATGATGGGAATGCCCACCAAAAACCATTTGAAAGAGCAACAGTTGAAGACGTTCAACCTTACCGGCCACATGGCCTTTTGTCGTTTTTTAGAGATTGATTAGTGAGCAGCATCCTTACATTGATTTTGTTTTTTGTGATTGTGGTGATCGCCCTAGCTTTGGGGTTTGCGATCTTCTACCTACGCAAAGTTCACAAGGCACAAGTCGATGGACTATATTATCAAAGCAAGCAAGGGCCTATTTTCTATAAAATACTAGGCCAAAAAGGGCCGGTGGTTCTTTTAATTCATGGTCTGGGAGCCTCGACTTACTGTTGGCGAAACGTGGCTCCGGATTTATCCCGTAAATATAAGGTGGTGGTTTTTGATCTTTGGGGCTTCGGGAATAGTTCGAAGTCGATGCAAAACCCTATGACCTTGGACAGCCAAACAGAAGTGATTCAAGAACTGATGGATCATTTACAAATCAGCAAGTGTCACATTGTGGGCCACTCTATGGGAGCACAAATCGGAATGTGGTTGAAACTCAACGACCCACGTGTTGATCGTTTGGTAGCGGTCACACCTTCGGCCCACCCTTCGTTAGTGTCGGATTGGCTGCATCGGTTTGCCTGGATCGCCAATCTGACTCCATTGGTTCTCACTGCAAAAGCCATTCGCCGCATTTTGGTGCGCTCTCTTGAAGACCCTGGTTTTGTCACAGAAGAGATGGTGCAAAGCTACTACGAACCCTACACTGACCCAGCAGCCCATCGTACTTTTGCCGCCGCCCTTAATATTATCAGTGATTGGCGGGTCTGGGACCACCTAGACGATCTTGATGACTCAACCACCATACTTTTTGCCGCCCATGATTTGGTGATCGCTCGCAAGCTGATGGTCATGATGGCGGAAAAGTTTCCGGGAAAAAATATCATCACCCATCCTTGGTCGGGTCATCTGCCTATGGAAGATGACCATCAGTGGTTGGTCGAGCAGGTGTTATTGGCGCTCAAACCCTAGTTTTTCACTCTATCGACGTAAGAATTGTTAGTTTATTGCCACTGATTTCCTAGACAAAGATGGTGCTTTCAGGACTTTCCGCCCTAGGACCTCCATCCAGAAATCAAACAAAAGGTCTTATTCAGGACTCTAGTCTCGTCAAGAACATGTCACAACTCCCGAATAGTGGGGTGTTCAAAATAACAAAAGTTTTTATTAAAAAAAACGGGAGGAAAACAATATGTCTATGCGAGTTGCTACAAATATGTCAGCGATCAATGCTCATCGCACGATGGGGAAAAACAACCTTAACATCCAAAGTAGCTTTGAGAAGCTGGCTTCAGGAAGTCGAATTAATAAAGCAGCAGACGATGCTGCCGGTCTTGCGATCTCAGAAGGATTGAAAGCCCAAATTCGTTCGGCCAGCCAGGCTAAAAGAAACACCAATGATGCAATCTCTTTAGTGCAAACCGCTGAAGGTGGATTGAACGAAATTGGTAACATTATCGTTCGTCTTCGCGAATTGGGAATCCAAGCGGCTTCTGACACCGTTGGTTCCGATGAAAGATCTTTCATCAACGCTGAGGTAAATCAACTTAAAGAAGAAATGCAGCGAATCGCTGATACCACAAAATGGGGAACAACCAATCTATTGGATGGGTCAACTCCTCAGTTTGATTTCCAAGTGGGAATTTTTAACAGCGATAGCGCCGACAGAATCAGCTGGGATGGTTCAGCAAACGTTGCGACCATTGATGCCCTCGGTTTAACTGGAATCGACTTCTCAGATAAACTGGGAGCTCAAACTGGTCTCGAAGAACTTGATGTAGCCCAAACTGAAGTGAACAGAATTCGCGCCAACATCGGTGCCGTTCAAAACCGCTTCGCTTCTACGGTTTCTAACTTGTCCAGCATGGAAGAAAACCTTTCTGCTGCCAACAGCCGAATCCGTGACACAGATATCGCCGCTGAGACTGCAAACTTGACTAGTAATCAAATCTTAATGCAGGCAAATACGGCAACTTTGGCTCAGGCCAATCAGAAGAACCAACTAGCATTGCAACTTCTAGGATAACTTTATTGCCCGTTTCAGGGGGGATCATGGGGGTCCCTCCTGTTTTTATCCAGCAAGCAATAAAGCCGTCCAATTGTACGATTTAAGCCCAGATTTCTGAAGTCCACGTCCTGTGGCGGGCGCGTTAAATCGGTTTCCTTTTGACAATTATAGCCACCTATCGAAAATAAGTTCTTCTAGAATGCAAATCCGACGGGGTGTTTCAGAATGGCGAAAAAGAAGAAAAAAGCGACACGCAAAAAAGTGATCAAAAAGAAGGCACCTGCCCGCAAGAAGAAAGCCAAGAAAAAGAAGGCTCCGGCGCGCAAAAAAGCGAAGAAAAAGAAGACCACTCGCAAAGTCGCCAAAAAGAAAACTAAGAAAAAAACCACAAAAAAAACGGCGAAGAAAAAAGCCAAGAAAAAGGCTAAGAAGAAGGTCGCTAAGAAAGCTAAAAAGAAGGCCGCCAAAAAGAAGGTGAAGAAGAAAGCCCAGAAAAAGGTGAAAAAGAAAGTCACCAAGAAAAAGGCTAAGAAGAAGGTCGCTAAAAAAGCTAAAAAGAAGACGACGGCTAAAAAGGCAGTCACCAAAAAGAAGACCGAAAAAAAACCTGTTAAGAAGATCGAAGAAAAAGAAGTGGCCAAGGCCAACGACGAAGCCGTCAACAGTATGTTGACCAAACCTGCTGTGCCATCGTTTGAAGACATCCTATCTTCAGACACCGATGAGAAACCTGTGATTGGCACAAACCCTTTCAAAGTAGAAGATGACAAAGACAAGCAACGCTCATTCTTTGACGACAACGACGAACTCGGCGAAGTCGAAGAACTTCGCGGCAACATGGACAGCCTCGGCACCCTCGACAACTCTGATAAATTCGAAGATGCCGAAGAAGACGAACAAGAAGAGGATGAAGACCTTTTTGACGATCCTGAGCTGAACCCATTCGACGACCTCGACGACGAATCCGATTATGACGATGAAGATGAAGGTTCTTACTTCTAAGGAAGCAATATGAATTCAAAATTATTGATTCAATGGCCAGTGCGAGTGCTGGCCATTTGTTTTTTACTCCTCTCATTGGCTAGCTGCCAATCAGCCAATGACAAAGCAGAGGCCTTGCTTAAAGATTATTGGGTCAACCTCTTAGCCTTAGACCCTGAACATGCTCTGTTCTATTCTCCTAAGAACGCCGAAATCGACAAGCTGACCCCATACACTGAAGAACATTTTGAAGCCGCCAACCAACTGGACCAGGAATATTTAAACAGAGCTCAAGCGATTGATAAGAATAGCTTAAGCAAAACCAATAGAATAAATTTGCAGCTCTTTATTCTCTCACTAGAGAACAGCATTACTGAACGTCAGTTCAAAACATTCTACATGCCTTTGGGTTCATTCGGAGGATCTCACAATGGTTTTATTCGAGACTCCGAAGAGATCACATTAAAATCGAAAAAGGATGTGGCCAGCTACGTTTCTAGAATTCAAAACTTTGTAGCAAAAAAAGATCAGACTTTAGCCATGTTAAAAAAAGGCATAGAACTAGGTATGGTTGGCCCCGCTGACGGCTTAAAAGATGTTGAGAAGACTTTTACCGCCATCGTTGATACGCCAGCTAAAGAAAGTCGTCTACTCAACCCTTTAAAGAAGATGAAAGATCTCAGCAACGAAGAACGTCTATCTTTTGAGAATGACATTGTAGATGCTATCGAAAACTCATTCTATCCGGCTGTCGCAGAAATGGGAAAATTCTTCAACTCAACCTACAAGCCCGCTCTACGTAATAAACCAGGAGTCGACAGTCTACCGAGAGGAAAAGAGTTTTACGAGTTCGTCGTAAGAAAGTTTACTACGACGGACTTGACCCCAGATGAGATCCACAACATTGGCCTCTCTGAAGTTAAAAGAATTCGCTCTGAAATGATGATGATCATCAAAAGTGTCGAGTGGAAGGGCGACTTTCAATCATTTATAAAAGATCTTAGAACCAACCCCAAATTTTATCCAAAAACCAAACAAGAACTTTTAGAAAAAGTATCGTTTGTTCTGAAAAAAATGGACGGAAAGCTTCCTGAATTATTTAAAAAACTTCCGCGCTCCCCTTACGGAATTAAAGAAGTCCCGGCTTCTATTGCTCCGCTGACAGCAACTGCCTTTTACAATCCACCCAATTTGGAAGGCACCCGCGCCGGTTTTTACTACGTCAACACCTACGATTTAAAATCGCGCCCGCTTTATGAGATCGAAGCCTTGTCACTTCACGAGGCTGTTCCCGGTCACCATTTGCAGTTGGCCTTGATGACTGAAAATTCTGAGAAGCCTGAATTTCTACGAACTCTTCACTTCACTGCTTATATCGAGGGCTGGGGCCTTTATGCTGAGGCTCTAGGTAAAGAGGTGGGCTTTTACGAAGATCCCTACAGTGACTTCGGTCGTCTGAGTTATGAAATGTGGCGCGCCCTACGCCTTGTCGTCGACACGGGAATTCACTCGAAGGGTTGGAGCAAAGAAAAGGCGGTGCAGTATATGTTGGCCAACTCGGCCCTGACCGAACAGAACATTCGCGCCGAAGTGAAGCGTTACATCTCGTGGCCCGGTCAGGCTCTCGCCTACAAAATCGGCCAGCTCAAAATCCTAGAGTTGCGTGCAAAAGCGAAAAAAGAGATGGGCGACAGGTACGCCATCCGTGACTTTCACGACGTTGTTCTTCGCAATGGTGCCCTGCCTTTGGATCTTCTGGCAAATGAAGTGGATGCTTATATTAAGACAGCCCATTAATTGACGGCTAGGACTTAAAAACTATTTTTATCTTTTGGATCAGTCCCGTTCTCAACTTCGTAACCATCGGGCAGGCCATCACCATCGGTGTCAGCTTTATTGGCGTTGGTTTTAAAATCTAAGATTTCTGCACCATCAGAGAGTCCGTCTCCGTCGGTGTCGGCCTTTTTTGGGTTGGTGCCAAGGAATATCTCGTATTTATCGCTAAGGCCGTCGTCGTCCATGTCGTCATCGTTAGGATCAAATCCCAGTTCGACCTCTTCGGCGTCCGACAGCTTATCGCCATCCGAGTCTTTATTTTTCGGGTCGGTTTTGGTCACCGTTTTCTCATACAGATCATCAAGGCCGTCGTCGTCGGAGTCTTTCTTTCCGGGGTCAGAGTATGAATCTTTAAGCTCCACTCCATTCATCAACCCGTCTTCGTCCGTGTCTTCACAAGAAATACAGTCAGTGGCCTGCACCAATGGGTTGCGACGTCCGGCTGAAGGTTTATCACCGTACTCGGTCCGCATTTTACTTTGATAGTTTAAAAAACTTTGAGCGAGGTCGCCGCGAGTGGTTTTGAGCTCACCTAAAAAGTTTTGCAAGTCTGAAAAGTAAGACACCTGGCGCGCAGTGGCCGAAGTGTAAACCGCTCGACACATGCAACCCTCGTCAATCAAGTCGTTATCGACTTTGTTGATGCCATTTTCAATGTGGATGCCACTGTAACAACTATCAAAGTACACCTTCACCTGACAGGACTTCACCAGATTCAAAAGATCACGAATTTTATCAGTTTTAAGATCGAGGCCGTCGCTGTGACCAATATTAACGATACGAGGAGGACTATAAGATTGACCGTAGCGATCGTAAACTTCTTCTGTGCCCTTCAAATTCATTTCAATAGATCCGCGATAGCTCCCGTGCCCGCCAAGAAAAATATCGACCTCATCACAACAGCCAAATGTTCGAGCTGCCAGCGCTTGAAAGGCCGCCTCGATATTACCAAGATGGGTTTCAGACACACGGACTCCCGCCTCTTGAAACTCATTGGGCTGCGAACGTAAGTAGGTTACCTTAACTCCGAGACTTTTGTAATAGCGCACGACAGAGTCCATGGTGTCGCGCTCCCCTTCTTTGCTGAACCCACTGATCACCAACACCTGCTTGGGCCCAGTCTTAATGGGGCAGTCGCATTGGGTGGATTCTTCGCGGGCCTGGGTCGCCGACTGTGGACGCTCATAGTAGCCACGCACTTTGCGCTTATGAGTGGGCTCAGATTCATGCTCGGGATCAAACTTAAATTCGTTCCAATCAATGTCTTTGTCTTTAACAATCAATCCATCTGGAGTGTCAGGGTTATCAAACTTAAACTCTTTCGGTAAAAAGTTTTTGATTTGATGGATCTTAAAAAGTGGAACAGGCCCCGGCAAATTGAGGCCGCCCTTCCACGGGTGGCGTTTAAAGCCATTTGGAATATAAACTTTAACTAGGGATTCAATGGCTTGCGCAAAGTACTCGACGCCATTGATGATCGGATAACCCTGCGCCGGTTCCATCAAAATTCGCCCCGTCGCTTTTTGCACATAGATAAATGTGGAGGGATGATTAAACAATGCTCCAGGCTCGTGATCGATCCAAAACAGATAACTGTTTTTCTTTGGGGTCAGTTTAACATTGCCCCCAACCTCTTTTGAAAACAGAGGAGTCTTGCCCTTGACCAGTTTGGGCCATTGGTAGACATTCCAACCGTTGGCATCCGCCTTAGCCGCCAACCCATCATCCAACAAAATCTGAGCCGCACAATCCACCGAAGCCACCGGTCGATGCGAACAGTCCTGCGCCCAAACCCCATTAAAAACAAAAAATGACACGAGAAAAAGACCCAATCGACCCATAGAACCCTCCGGAGTCAGGTCCCATTACTATATTTTCTTAATAAAAAGAACAAGCCCCATAAAGACCAAGCCATTTTTATTTACGCCAGCGAACGGTATTTAGGTCGAATATGAAAGATTTACTGGGGTGGATGGGTTCTAAGTCTGTTTTTTTATAGGCTAATACTAGGGGGATACTTAGGAGGGGGAGCGTTGTGTTTTCTTTTTGAAAGTGTTTTGAAAGGTTTTTTAAAATGTCCGATTTTCGGATTTTATCGTTGGTTTGTTCGGCTTGAGACAGAAGGGCTTGGGCCACCTTGTCGTTACCCACAGAATTGTATTTCATTGAGGGTGGACCATTTATGTACTGCTTGAATGCAAACAATGGGTCAACAAAAGAGGTTGCAAACCCATAGACCGAGAATAGATATTTTCTGTCTAGATTTAAAAAATCGACATTTTTCTTCGGCTCGAATTGAACAGTTAAACCAATCTTTAACAGTTGTTTTTCTAGAGTTCGAATGAATTGTGGTTTTTTCGCTACGTTCAATCCGTGATAGACTCCAAAAAATTTTTTATCTCTGACCGATTCAAAATTATTTTTAAATCTCTCTTTTCCTATATCCGGGTTAAATTGGAACTCAACTCCACTCCTCCCAAAAAATCCTTCTGGTATCAGTTCATGGAGGGGCTTTGAGTTCAGAATGTCGTTAGACAATGATTTTCGATCAATGGCCAACGAGATTGCAGATCTAAAGGCAGTTTTTTTTGAAGAGGGGTTCGCATAGTTGAAATCCATCATCAGTATTGAAATCGGAAAAGACGAGTTCACAAACTCATACTTTCCGGGGTCTGCAAGTTTAGACGGGGCACCAATTATAATATCTGCATTTAGCGGTGGTTCCACACCTTCCGAATGCAACTCAATTATCGAGATCTCATTCTCGTTTACACCTGAAGTGACACGTTTCAGCCGAACAAGGCTGGTGTTGGGATCTGACCAGGCCACCTTAAATGGACCCGTTCCAATTGGCAGCACGTTCTTTTTTAATTCGTGATCACCTCCAAATTGATTACTGGGTGCAACTACTATCGTGGACTCTGTCAGGCTGTATAGAAACAGAGGGTTACTTGTTTTCAGTTTTACGGATAAAGTATTAGAGTCAATTTTATTGATCCCCTCACACATTCCAGATTTAAACTTGGCACCCCTTTTTAAGCTTTCAATGCCAACGATGTTACTATCATGAAGGTGGTCTCCATCCTGGAACATTCTCAGGTAACGCCGCAATAGGGCATACTCAACATCTTCTATCTGTAATTTTGATCCATCATGGTACCGAAGAGAGTCATCAATTACTAAAGTGTACTGACTTTCAGTTTCGCTCCAACTCCATTTTTTAATTATTCCCGGAGAGATCTCGAGATTGCTCCCAATGTTAAGAAGATGCGAGAACACCAATTGATTGAAGTGAGTTTGTAGGTCAAAAGAGCTATTTGAACTCCAGGGTTTCTCTTTGATGCCGCTAATATGAACCACAAGTCGCCTTTTGTCAGAAGCCCCAAGGTTTGAGTCCTCTGTACTAGGAGTGACACTATCGGTACACGATAACAGTAACAATATCTGAAAAAACATAAGAAAATTAAAAAATCTCATATCAATTTACATGGGCACAGTGAGCTTAAATACTCTGTACAAACCTTTCTCATCAGACTCTAAAGATAAAGATCCACCATGTGCCTGTGCGACCATCATTGCTTGAGAAAGGCCTGTACCGGCCCCCTCTCTCTCTTTACCACTAACACCATACTCAAAGATCTGGCTACGTATCTCTTGGGGCACTCCAGGTCCGTTGTCTTTTATTGAAAGTTTACAATGCCCACTGCCATCTTCCTGGCAGCTGATTTGAACTTGGGTTCCAGACTCTTCTCGCCCAGCTTCAATCGCATTGTTTATAATATTTGATATGGCTCGTGCTAACTCGATAGAGTCGATTTCAACCATTAGTTCATCGGATTCAATATGGAGAAGTAACTCCACAGCTTTAGCTTGGTACTCGGTCTTTTTTTCTTCAATCAAGTCGCGAAGAAATTCCGTGATGTTAACCTTTTCAGTAATAAGCTCTTTCTTAACGTTTTCATTCTTTGAAAGCTTTAAATCACTTAATATATTTTCGATTCTAGCAATAGATTTAGTCATCAGTTTTTTTGAGGCCTCAGGATTGTTGCTTAAACTCTCTAAAGAAACCTTCAAAGCACCTAATGGTGACTTGATATCGTGGTCAACCTGACGACTTAACCTGCTGATGGCCTCATGAATTTCAGCCTCTTTGAGCTTTTGATTTTTGATATTGATTTCACCCACAAGGTCCTTGAGTTCTTCTACAAATTGGTCTGTCTCTTGAAATCTCTTTCCAAGTTCATAATTTCTTGCCTCGAAAGTGGAGTGAGTGTTTATGGACTGCCCCTCTAGATCTTTACTAATGTTTAGCACAGGATCATTGAAGTAGCCCACCACTCCATTGAGCATATAAGTAATGTACAAGAAGACTAGGAAACCGATTAGAATTGAAAAAATCAAGGCATCAAAAAAGAGACTGTAACTGACCTTGTAGAAATAATGGATCTCCCAAACGCCACCATTACCACCTTTGATCTCCTGTGAATCAAAGAACTGGAAACCTGTTGGCAAGATTTGAAGAGAAGAAATATCTGATCTGGCCTCGAATGCTTCTTTTGGAATGCTTACGATCCAATCATCTTTGCCTTTTTCTCGAATACCCCCAGCTGTGATAATTTGAGAATCCGCAAAAGATGATAAATACTGAGTCACAAAAAACAAGTCACCGATCCGCAAAGCGTTTCCCAAAAACTCCTGATCGATGGTAATCTTTTGTTCAATTTTTTGAGATTTCTGGTGAAAGCGCTGATAAAAGAACAAGAGGCAGAAAAACAAGAATAGAATACCACCTAAACGAATCGCCGTAGCTGTCGACCGTTTTCTTACGGCGTCTTTAAGTGATGGGGATTGCTTATGTTTTTCCATACTCAGAAGTGTCGTACCAAGAGTTCAGCAGCCAGATCAAGTGTTCCTAGTAAAAGTGACCCTTTTACAGGGTCAAACCCATGTGTGCCTAAGTTCCAAAGTCAAAAATGATCATTTCGCCCATTGCGGGATGGTATTCTTCATCGAGTTCACTGCCGAACTCTTCTTGCCATTCGGATAAGGGCCAGGTTTCGCGTAGGTCTAGTTCTAGGTCACCGATCTCATGTTTTTGCATGACGATGTCTTCTGAGTCTGGAATTTCGGTTTTGGCTATTTCTATGGCTTCTTCTTTTGAGTCGGCGGCGACACAACATTGGCCTTCCATTCGATCACTGTATCCAAATTCGACAATCCATAATTTGCCTGGGCTTATAGAACTTTCCATTTCACCTCCGAAGGGCGATTGAGTATTGGATGGCTGTAATTGTATTGTATCGAGTATTTCGGTTAAGTTTTACTTAAAACTGTACTTATCTGATCGAAACCAGCCCTCAATCTCTACCTTTAACCCACAGGGAAATGTCGAGTTGCCTTGATCTGAGACAAATATGAGTGATTATGAGACATGACAAAATCTGTCCAGCAACCGTTTTATCCTTATATTGCAGAGCAGGCAAATATTGGTTGGACGAATCAAGACAATCGATTGGGGGCAATTCGATGTCAAAAAAAATAAGTTATTTCATATTAATTCTACCGTTTTTATTTTTCCAAAACTGTGGTTCGTTTGACAGCGAAGTTTTTGATGTCGACACCGCCGAAGAAGGTGATCTTGATATTTCTAAAGCGGCTTTGGACAGTGGAACTCCAGAGTTTCCGATCAAGAACATTGACACCCGTGTTGTTAAAAAAGAAAACGGAAAGTACAACCCCACGACCTCTCACTTGCCGATGACCGAGTTCAGTCTGGATGGACGCATTGGATTGCTAAGAAAAAATGGTCCAGGTGGGTCGGCTCAGTTGTTTCCGCTAAAACCGAAGCGAGTATTTAAACACTTTAAACATGAAGCCAATCCGATCATGGGTGCTAACTTGATCGATCAGAATTATCACATTCGCTACTACCCCAACTCGGCCTTTCCGACACAGTACAAGAATCAACACATCGGTCGCAACTTGAATCCCGCCCGAACAATCCTATGTGAAAAAACAGAAGAACAGGCCAACCCCTACCCATGTGGCAGTGGGCGGGATTGCTACAACGTCACGTTCATCACGCGCTACCAAAGAATGGTCACGGTGAGCGGAAAAGAGATGAAAGAGGTTCGGTTGGCCGCTTCAACGGCTCGCCTGACCGTGGCCAATCCGAAGACCAACAGTGCGCGAATTGAGCGCATTGACTACATGCCCTCGACCCGCAAGGTCGGCCCTCTTCACCGGTACCCTAAAATGGCCGAACCTGTTGTTGTTGGCGATGGACGCTTGTTCATCACTCGTGTGCATAATGCGCAAGTGACGTTATCAAACGGGCGCCCCACCCAACCGAACATCAACATTGTCTACTCGGTTTACCCCGATCACTTTCCTCAGTGTGACGTGACTCAATGGAAACAGTTTCATCCAATTTCTCATGCCTACGAAGATTCACGTATGAACCCAAAATACAAGTTTGCTCGCTATCCGATGAGAGACAGCCTTGGGAATCGCATTCCGGGTGACCACGACTTTGGCGGAAGCTACCCGTGGATGGACAAAGATGCGGCAAATCTGTTTTTCACAGCGATGGGAACCGACACTTTTTACAATCGTAATAGTAGTGGTGTGAAAATGCCGTTTCCTGAAGCTCCAGCATCGGCTTCTTACTTCACACCAGCGATCGATAATTATCTCGATCAGTCTTTTGTTCAAGAGGCCAAATATGTTGAAGCTCGTGGTGCCCGAACTTCGGGGATTTCAATGGCTGGTTTTTGGACTCATGGGAAGACCGTTGTTTTTGACGGGAACCTTAACAATGTGGACTACAATTTTACTGTGGCCAACCGAGTGGTCAATGGTGACACCATTAATGCTGCCAGAAAACTGAAACTTTACAACCGAACACCAGCGGGTCAGTTCTATGAATCCGTGGGTAGCAATCGCGAGATCGGAGGAAATGAAATCGGCTCTGAAGCCCAGCGCTACAATTCACTCATGTCGATAAACTCAACCTTTCTTGGGTCAATCGAAAACCGCCTGAATTATTCAAGTTCGATGAAGCCAGCGACTGCTAGAGACGTGGTATGGCTTTTTGGCTCCACTCGTCACACCGAAGAGTTGGCTTTTGATGATTACATCAGTCCTTATTTCTTGATCAATGCCGAGATGACCGCACCCGTGGGCTTTAAAAGTAGTTATCGCCTTGGTTTCGGTGCCCAGTATATGAGACATTTTTCAGGCTTCATAAGTGGAGTTCCACAATCATCCAGCTTCAGTGGTGATCCACGCAACGCCGGCGCGCCCGCTCTGGTTCAAAACTCGGCCACAGCCCCTGATGCATTTATGAAAGTTCCTCGGTACGGAAAACTTTCTGGGTCGGCACGGATTGAGCCCATTGCCAAAGGCGGGATTCAAGGTAAAGGACTCTGGTTAGAGCCCAACAGTGCGGTGACTTTTGCAATTCCAGGCCAGTCTGGAACAAACTTCAACTTGGCACAACAAAAACATTGGTATCTAGGGGCCTTTATCGATTCAAGAAGTCAGATTCCGGTAAACGAAACTCGTCAGTTCATCAGTTGGGGTAATCGCTTCTCGCTTCGCTTGAGAAAATTAATTTCTGGCAACCACCAGTATGATCGCCTGGTTCTTTACGACTACAACACTGCGATCGCCCATCGTCCTTTACCAACCAACCTTCGAGTCAAATACAAACAGTGGCGACACATTGGTGTTCAATTCAGCCGAGATTTTCTTCCGGTGGTTTTTATCAACGGAATGCAGTTGGGCCAGTTTAACCTTAACACCGGTGTGACCAGCAATCGGGTGCGTTCAGCCTTTCAAATCTCTGGTGGTGACGACATCACCTTAGGTTATAACGGTGGCGGCACCCAAGGGGTTAGAGGTTGGGTTGACGATTTTAAAGTCATCGCTAGGATTCCCCATTGGGAAGAAAAGTGCAACTACGCCCGCGGTACTATGATTGAACTCAACGCTAGCAACACCTACTGGCAAAGTTTCGTAGACTCGTACCCCAGCTCGGTTCAAGCTGACTTGCGCAACCAATTGGGCGAGGGCAACCCGAACACTAAGTATGCCTGTTATACACGCTATAACGGAGGCATCCCCGCAGGTCAAAGAATGGCCCAGGACAACCATGCAAATTTAAAGAATCAGCCCGCCGGCACGCGCTCGATTCGCGACAGTCTTCTTGGCACTAAGAACGCTTTGGTATTCGACAGTCCACGTCCTGATTTTTCGCACAATAATTTTTGCTTGTCTTGCCACGTTTCACCGAGCATGAACTCTAACAAAGAGCTCAACTCGCGCGCGCTAGCCAAATTCAGCAGCGTGAAGATGCAGTTTGATAGCCGTCGCCAACCCATGCAACCCGACAAGTTTATTCGAGGTGTAATTCCGGCGAACATGTTCGGTAATGGTAAACCGTCTCGCACCATCGCTAGCACCGGTAGCCGCATCGACCAATGGGTCAACCCCAAGTACACTCGAATCCACGTGCAATGGAACCGTCCAGCTTCGCACTATGAGTACTCACTGGATGTAAAGTCAGGTGGTCAAACCATTGCCCCTTGTGTTCATGCGGGGATCTTAAAGACATCTGGAGCATACAGTTTCACTGGGCGTTGTGCTAATGGGCAAACCGTTCCATTAGACGCCAGAACCAAGGTTCGCATTTGCAATGTTCCTCATGGAAGATGGGGCGTCGGCAAAGCTGGTTGTAGCCCTTATAAGAAGATTTCTGAACACGACAATGGTGTATTGAAAATCTTCGCCAAACCGAAGTGAATCAAACCCCATGTATGAGTGTCTCAATTTGAAACGTTAAAAAATGAGACACTCGTCATAGACAGAATTCCGGGAGCGACTCTTTCGCTTCTGAAGTCCTTAATATTGGCCTTTCAATTGCAATTCTATAGTTATAGCAATTTCAAAAAGGGGAATATGATGAAGGGCCATCTTAAAATTCTTACTATTGTCGTATTTACGTTTAGCTCATCGGTGGGCTTTGGATACGCTTCTGGCGACGAGGACATCTCTACCGGCAATAGCCGAGAAGCGACCTTAGCGTGGATTCACAACAACTGCGACAACATGTCACCACCCCTAGCCGTTGACGAGTACATGAAGTGTGTTGAAAACGGAGGA
>CBDUOS010000086.1:0-14995 GCA_965368905.1 uncultured Bdellovibrionales bacterium
TGCCTTGGTTGTCGAGATTTCCCATCAGGGCGTCGGCGACGGCATTGGAGTCGCCACCACCCGCAGCGATGGCGGCATTGATGTCGACACAAGCTTCGTCATTTTTAAACAATCCAGTCTCTGCATCACATAAGCTTTCTTGGCTTGCGATTACGGCGGCACCTAAAGCGGCTTTTTCGTCACTGTTCACAGGAGGTGATGCCACGTAACCGTCAATTAATGTTTCGATGTCGCTACCACTGGCGCCATCGGCAAATCCTAGTAGGGCTTTCATGGCAGTCGCTAGGTTGGCAAAGTTGGCTAAAGCTGAAAGGGCCTCAGACTCAGTGGCATCACAAGTGGAAACAGCTGCGGCCGAGTTAGTCGTGTTGTCCATGGCCAGAGCGGCGATGGCTGGAGCTGTGGGGTCGCCCCCTTCTGCACCATCGATATTCTCAAGAGCGTTCACAATCGCAATTTCATCGATACCTTGTGAAATAAAGGCTGCTGAACAACGAAGAACGGCAGCTCGTCTACTACTGTCACCTTCGATCTGTTCCAGGCAAGCATTCGCTGTCGCTGCAGTGGCTGTATCAATACAGGCTTGCGCGTTGAAAAGGTCCGCTTCTTTTTTGTCTTCACAGCCTGTGAGCCAAGTGATGCTGAAAAGAGATAATACAATCAATAAGTTGCGAACCATAAATTCCTCCGATGAATTTTTTAATCTTTTAATATTATAAATGAGTTCAGGAGGGCTCGACAACCCTTTCTCGCACCTGAGACAAGGACTCAACTTTGGTTATTCCGTCTCGACCTTGAACTGGTCCCTCAGTTTTGAAATTGGACCTTTGGACGGGGCTATTCCGTCATATTTTCTCAAGTTGATACATTGAACGACCGATTAATATCTGAACTTCAAGGAAGAGGTCATGAAAAGTTTTATCAAGGTGATGACATTCATTCTACTCGCCCAACCGGCCCTCGGCGATTTCGAGTTTTATCGCGGCGTTCGGCAAATGGGAATGGGGGGCGCCAGTATTGCTGTCGTCAACGATGAGACTTCTGTTCTTACTAACCCCAACGGACTGGGCAAACTGCGAGACTATTTCTTCACTGCGGTGGACCCTGAAATCACCGGAAGTTCTTCAGGTACAGAATCTCTCACAGAGACAGCCGTATTCGGCGCAGTCAATCCCGGTGATATTTATGACAGCCTTGACGATCAAATCGCCGACCCCTTTTATTTCAAGGGCCAAGTGTTTCCTTCTGTTGTCGTTCCCAATTTTGGGATTGGTGTATTGGGTAAATACGAAGTTCTCGCTCGTCGCAACGCCGATGACTCTTTCGACTACAATTATCAAAACGATTACTCTCTCAACCTGGCTTACAATATGCGATTCTGGGGCGGGCGAGTGAAGGTCGGATTTGCCGGTCGCCTGATCAATCGGGTTGAGTACTTTGGCACCCGAGCACCGACAGACTCGTTAGCGATCAGTTCTTTTGCCACCGAAGGTATGGGAATTGGCGTCGATACGGGGATCACTTTCGCAGCGCCTTGGCGTTACCTTCCAACTTTGACAGTTTTAGTTCGCGATATTGGCAACACTTCTTTCACCGCTGGTGGGGGCTTGTTTGGCAATGGTAGCAATGGTCTTCCCAATACCGTGGATCAGAGTATTGATGCGGCGGTGGCGCTGTTTCCAATCTATGGCAAGTACTCGCGTGGGGCTTTCACTGTGGAATACACCGGTGTCGATAGCGCTTCTGAAGTGGATGAGCACATGGACCGTGTCCATATCGGAACCGAAGTGAACCTGTGGGACGCTTATTTTCTACGCGTCGGTTGGCACCAAAATGATTGGACTGCCGGGCTCGAGTACGCCACCGGGATGTTTCAGTTTCAAGCAGCCACATACTCAGAAGAAGTGGTGTTTCCGAATCTAACTGATAGTGATCGACGTGTAATTATTAAATTTGCGGTGAGGTTCTAGTATGAAGTTTATTAAGATTTTGCCACTCCTACTCCTGTGCCACTGCACTGAAAATATTTTTGATGAGATCGCAGACAAAGACACCGAAGAGGCGGTTTACTTTCAAGCCAAAATGGAAATCAATGGGCGCAATTTTGCTGAAGCCATTACTCTTCTTGAAAGTTTGGATCCAACCTTTCTTGCCAACACAGAGAGAGCCCCAGTCTATGCTTCGGCTTACTCGGGTCGTTGTGGTTTAGAGTTTTTAACATTATTGCAAACAATGCAAAACCAAGGGGCCTCGACATTCTTTGGACTTCTGATGGGAGCATTTCCTGGAGCGGCCGCGGCCAATGTACAAGACTGCATTGATGCCGAAGATATTCTACAGGGAATCGGTGATGAAACAGAGAGAGAAGGCGACGCCAATCTACTCGCCGCCTTTAATGCTTTGGCGAAAATAGGCACCATTCTTTCAAGCTTGGCCGACACAGATGATGATGGAGCGGCTGATGCTGCATTTGAACAATGTGACATTGCCAACGATGATTTACCTGAAGCGATGGTTCGCCAAGTGGGTGCGAGTATGGGAGTCATAATCACCAGCCTTGCTGCCATAGGAACTGATTACATCGATAGCGCAGTCTCTGATATTGCAGCTCTTTGTGCGCCGCCAAGTCCTCCGGAGTTGGTAGCGGTTTGTAATAAAACGGAACCTGGTGATTTTACCGCGCAAGAGGTTCGCTTTCTTCGTTACGTTCTGGGATCCAATGATATTGGAATCGATTCTTGTGCGGGGGGTGGAAATGATACCAATGCATGCGCGGCCATTTATGAACCCCCAGGAATACCGGAGTGTTTTTAGAGGAAATATGCAGTATTTATTAGCTTTCACATTCTTTTTCAGTCTAAACGCAATAGCCGCTGATATCGGTTTGTCGGTTCGCGCTTTGGGCATGGGAAATGCCTACACATCCGTTGTGAACAATAGTGATGCCATTTTTTATAATCCAGCGGGCCTAGCAAAAATGAGTGGTTTTCGTTGGACTATTCTGGACCCTGCTTTGGGAACTAATACCTACGATTCTTATCAAAAGTATCTCGATATTGCAGAGGACTCCAGCGATGTCGATCAAATCATCAACGAACTTTACGGTGAAGAAGTTACGGTTTACTCCGGAGCCAAAACCCTTTTGTCTTTTGGTGGGTTCTCATTTGGTGCCTACGGGATAGTCGATGGAAACTTTCTTGTGAACAATCCTGTGTTTCCCAACATTGAATCCGCCTATCGTGTCGATTACGGTTTTGTGGCGGGAGCCGGATTTGACCTGGTGCCTGAGTTTGTACAGATTGGCTTGCAAGCGCGAAGAGTGGCGCGCCAAGGAGGCGCCGTTCCGATCGGTGTGGCCACGATTGCCACCTTGGATTCCGATACTATTCAAGATGAGTTGAATCGTTCTGGAATTGGTTACGCTTTTGACTGGGGAATGACACTGTCTTTTCCTGGAGCGCTTAAGCCCACTTTGGCTTTCAGTTGGCGCGACATGGGAGACACCAGTTTCGAACCAACTGATGGAGCCGTCGCACCGGACCCTGTTCGACAAGAACAAGTGATCGGTTTGGGTATCAATTACGAAAGTCTCCTCATGGACATAAAGCCTGCTATCGACTTTAGGTTTCTCAACGACTCCGACACCCAGCTGGGTAAGAAGATTAACCTAGGCGTTGAGTTCAGTTGGCCAATTGTCGACGTTCGCGGAGGGTTTCATCAAGGCTATTACACACTCGGAACCAGCTTTGACCTTTGGATCTTTCGAGTCGACGCCGCCACCTACGGTGTGGAGTTAGGAGAATACCCCGGACAGCTCGAAGATCGCCGCTACATGGTGCAACTGTCTTTTGAGTTTGGTATCGACCCCGGTAACTTCTCTTTCTTTAAATTGTCTCGGCCCAGTGCCAAAAGTCACTCGCGCAAACTCCGCCGTTAGAGCGGATGATAATGGCTCTATTTGTGTCTATTGTGTTGTTCTAAATTGAGAATCCTAGATCGCAACTTTCTTCATTCGATTGCGTTTTCTAAAAGAAGAGAAAAGAGGTGCATGTGAAGGACTTAAAACCAATATACTGCCTGCTAGGTCTAATCATTTTTATGGTCAATCAAGTCTCTGCATCGGATTTGCAGGATTTGAAAATCCAATTTCAAGGTCAAAATCGGCGAGTTCGGGTGTTCGTCCCTTCCAACAAAAAGAACGTAAAAATGCCCGCCCTTCTTGTTTTGCATGGAGGAATGGGAAGTATTGAAAAAATTAGAAAGCAATTCGGTAAAAAGTTAGAAATGCATGCCAATAAAAATGGTTTCTTTGTGGTTTACCCACAGTCCACTAAAGGAAAAGAGTCTGGAAAAAATCATTGGAACGATGGGCGCGGAGCCAATTATGGGGGGAGCCAAGTTTTTGATATTGATGATGTTGGGTTCCTCAATCACTTAGCCACAGAGTTGGGGAGACGTTATCAAAATCTAAATAAAGAATCCCTTTTTCTTGGAGGAGTCTCTAACGGCGGCACTATGACTCTACGAGTGGCTTGCCAATCTCCTCATATGTTTGCTGGTTTTTTCAATATAATTGGTAGTCTGGCTATACCAATACAAAACAGCTGTAAGTCTCCACTCAATAAGCCAGTCTTATTCATCTCTGGTACTGAAGATCGTCTTGTCAGTTTTGATGGAAAGGACCGTCGGCCAAGACGATTGAAAAAAAAGGATGCTGGGAAAGCTCTTCCTGTGAAAGAGTCCATTCGATTTTTTGCTACCTTGAACCAATGCCAAAAAACATCACCCCAAATGAAAAATCTGCTCGACAAAAATAAGGATGATGGTTCGACAGTTGTTCAGGTGGACTATCGATGTTCCAAGCAAAGTCGCACCAGGATGTTTAAAATAAGGGGTGGAGGGCATTCGATTCCAGGTGGAGAGGTCAAAAACTTTTTAATTCGTCGCCTGGTTGGAACTCCAAACAAAGACACCGAAGCCTCCCAGTTATTGGTTGATTTTTTCAATCTCTAAATGAAACGAATCGATTATGTGAGGCGCATTCCGACGTTGCAGCGGGTGTACTCACAACCAAATTTTTCAAGAATATAAGAGTCGTGAACAAAGCCATTTTTCTCGTAGAGGTGAATGGCGGCTTCGCACTTGGCATTGGTTAAAAGGTAACAGAGGGGAATCTTCTGGTCTTTTACAAATAGGATCACGTACTGTAACAGAGCTTCGCCAGCTTTGAGTCCGCGGGCTTTTTCTAGAACTCCCATTTTGGTCAGCTCAAATTGGCCCTCTCCGGTTTTTCGCAGAGCGCAGGTTCCAACGACTCCCAGTTCAGAGTGTTTTGCGAAGAAGATTCTTCCGCCGGGTTTCAAAACCATATCTTCTGGGTTTTTGAGCAATTTTTCGTCGAGCTCTTCCATGGTGAACATGTTTGATATCCACTCGGCGTTGATATCATAAAAAGCCTGTTTCAGATCCGGTGAGTAAGTGAGAAATTCCAGCATTTTTTACCCTTTGAGTCGAATGTCCTTTTCGGCATGGAGTTACCACAATTGGACATCCTGTGGTACTTTCTTTTGATGCTTTATTGCCACACCATCGAAAATCCCGATCAAAAAGAGTCTCTTTACCGAGAGTTCAACGGTCAAGACGCCCTCTGGGTGGTGAATGACCTAGAGAGCAAGTTCTGGGTTCAGTCATTTTTACAAAAAACAGAAGGTCCGGTGATCAATTCGGACCGGGTTTTGCGAGCCAGTGAGCTTTGGCAAAAACTCCTTCTTCTTCAGGACCCCTCGTGGCAGCCCCTTTCGGGTCACATCTCAGAGTTTTTGATCGAAAAGTGGATGGATGAAATTCTGCGAGAAAAACAGTACCGCATCTCATCGAAAGATCGCGGTCGCGCTTATCAAACTATTGGGCAAATCTTACCATTGATTGGCCACTTTCAAGGTGAAGACATCATGGAACAGTGGTTTTCTGAAAAACTCGATGCCAAAGAACGTTGGCAAGACTGGTACGAGATGGGGCGTACCCTGTGGTTTCGGTTTCTTGAGAAAAAAATAATCCCGCAAGAGTGGATGAAGGGCGTTCTGATCAATGAAGACCTCTCTGAAATCTCCGACAAACCTATTGTTGTCGATTTGGCCATTCAAATTGATGATGTAGAGAGTGAGTTGTTTTTAAACTTGTCTCGCAACCATGATGTGCACATGGTGATCCCCAAAGCCGAAGAAGAGAAAGAAGCTTATCAAAATCTGATCAGCCGTTCTCAGCTACGGGAGCACACGGGTGAGTTTCATGTGAGTAAACGAACCTTTAAGAAACTTCCGTCAAATTTAGCTGAGGTTAAAGAAGCCGTTAGCAGTATTCGACGCTGGTTAGAAGAAGGGGCCGAACCCAGCTCACTGGCTGTGGTATCGCCGCAAATTGAGAACTATTGGCCCACCCTTTATGAGCACTTTTTGGTTGAAGGAATTCTGGTCAACAAAGACAAATCCACCCCTCTGTCACAGTTTCCCGTTTATCAAAGTTGGTTGTCCCAATTGCGCCTGGCTTGCAGAAAATTGTTGAAGGGGGACCCAGAGCAAATTGTATTTGCTGGGCAAGAAAACCCTTTGATGGAGTACCGGGAGTTTCAGACATTATTTTCCAATGTCTATGATGTTGAAGATCTCAAACGGAAAAAGGAAATGGAAAAGGCCACGCCACCGGCTATCGATACCAGTAAATTATATACGTTGAATGAGTTCTTAGACTTAACCATCCAATGGGTTCCGGCGTCGTCATTGTATGCGATGGACATTCTCTTGGAAGACCTCGATTCTATTTTTGCGCTGGGTGAAGGCCTAACTTTTGAGAAGTGGGTGGAGTTTTTTGAAAAATATTTCTCTCGCAACGAAAAAAAACTGGTCGACGGTGCAGAGAGCGGTGTGCAAGTTTTGTCTTTGATGGCAGCGCAAAACCCTAAATTGCAAAAAGTGGTTTTACTTGGGATGAGTGAGGCCAATTTAGTGGAAGCCCATGATACGGCTTTGCACTGGACCGATATAGAATCCATCAAAATCAATTTTGGATTCAATTTGCCTCATACAGATCGTCACGTTCTCTTGGATGAACTGAGGTGGTTAGAAACAAAAAATGTTGAAGAGTGGATTCTCACTCACGGAGAAACCGATTTCTCAGGACAATTTCAGTCGCCATCTTTGTACTGGTTACGTGGAGCCATGCAGGTTGAGCAAACGGAACTTTGCTCGCCGGGGAGCACGCGTTGGGACATGATCAGTCAGCAAAACCCGCGCACGGACTTGCCGTGGGAAGAGTTTGAAATGGAGGAATGCGAGTCCGGAATTCAACGCGATAAAGGGCTTCTTCCGACAAAGCCAGTTCCCTATACCAAGCCCACATTGTCGGCTTCGTCTATTGATCAATATTACAAATGCCCTTTTAAATACTTCGCCGCAAAGGGATTGAATTTACAAGATGACCCTCTGTTGGATTTGGATATCGATCCACGCTCGAAGGGGAGCTTGCTGCATAAAGTCTGCGAAATTATCGTGACAAAAAAGAAGTGGACCCTCAATGAAAAGAAAATTCTAGAGTTGGTCGATCAGTGCCGGGAGTCTGAGAACGTTCCGGTATACACCGAAGAGATTTGGCAGTTTCTCCGCCCTTTTTATTTAAAAGCCATCCAAGCCTTTTTGAAGTTCGAGGTCGAGTGGAGAAACCAGCACCCTAACACCGAAACTTTAGCCGTTGAGCAGAAAATAAAAACCCATATTCGTCTGACTGAAGACTCGATCGTCTTTGACGCCAATGAGGGTGTGCCCTTCCGTGGCTATATTGATCGGATCGATAAAGACGAAGAGGGGCATTTGGTGGTGGTGGATTATAAAACTTCGTCAGCCAGTCTTTCGCAGTACACCAGCTGGGTGAAAAAAGGCCGCATTCAACTGGTGTTGTATGCTTTAGCCTTGATGGAAGGTGTGCTCGGCGACGATAAAAGAGATGTGGTGGGGGCTTTCTACTACGCTCTCAATAAACCAGAAAGACGTTACGGCTATGTTCTAGAAAACGCTCCTGAAGATTTTATTAGCGGTAAACCAATAAAGCCGGAGAAATACGAAGAGATAATAAACGGAACCAGAGAATTGGTTTTTCATATAATTCAAGACTTGCAGGCGGGACGCATTGAACCGCACCCACGATTGGATTTGGATGAAAAACTTTGTACTAACTGTGAATGGAACCAACTGTGTCGATATCCAAGCCTCAACCTTTAAGACGATTTGTCCGTGCAGGTGCCGGCGCGGGGAAAACCTATAACCTGACCCGTGAAGTTGTAAAGCTGGCTCTACAGTTTCACGCCGAAACCGGGCAGTGGCCGAAAACGGTTTTGACCACATTCACCCGAAAAGCCACCCAAGAACTAAAAGAGCGAATGTTGCTCTATTGTTTAGAAGAAAAGGAAGAGGCCTTAGATTTTGTGCAATCCACCAGTTACTTAAACATCACAACCATGCATGGGCTGTTAAATCGCTTTCTCAGTCAGTACGGCTTTGGGGCAGGCCTTCCTAGCAAGATAAAAATTGTCGATGGTCAGCAGGCGACTTTTTGGAAAAAGCAAATCTTGCGACAGATGATCAGTGACTACAGCGACAATGAAAGCCTGCAAAATTTTAACTTTTCAACCCTACAGGAGCATCTCAAAGCCTATGAGTCGGTTTATTGGACGGGGCATGCGCTACCGTTGGCTACAGAAGGTGACTTCGAAAAAGTTTATCAAAATTGGTTGGCCTCGAAGGGCGATGAATTGGGTTATTGGTTGGATCTGATGATCGGTGAGACGCCTGGTCCCAAGTGGGATGATTACTTTGTGGCACTCAAAGGGTTAAAGAAAAGCTTAGACACGGCAAAACCCTGGGCCCAGTGGCATAAAGAGCTGCAATCCCATGAAATTCCCAAACGCCCGAGACCTTCGAAAGACAACCCGGGACTCTCGAAAGAGATCAAAAAGGATTTTGATGGTTTTTTCAAAAAGCTGAAGGAAACTCTCGACGAGCCAAGTCTGTCGACGCAGTACTGGCCGCAAGTGATTCAAGTTTTGGGTGACTTTAAAATCTTTGCCGATGACTTCATGTCTCGTTTAATTGAGAAAAAGAAAATAGAGGGCGCATTAGAACCCAATGACTTGGAGTATTTTTCGCTGAAGCTATTGCAGGAGCGTCCCGAATTGGTTGATCGTTTTTCGCAAGATGTTGATGCTTGGTTCATTGACGAGTTTCAGGACACCTCGCCGCTGCAGATGAATCTTCTCGAACCCATGATTGGAGATAGCTCTTGCTACATCGTGGGAGATCCGCAACAGTCCATCTATCTGTTCCGCGGTTCACGAAGCGAAGTCTTTTTTGAAAAGGGTGAAAAGATGGCTGCCGAAGGAGCCAACATGGACCCCTTGGGGGACAACTACCGTTCTCAAGAAAATCTTTTACAGTTTTTCAATCAGATTTTTCCCGCGATCCACCAAAGCTTTACCACGATGAACCCAAAGGTGGAGGCTATTGTGGATCAACCGGCGGTCGAGATCACCCATGTCACATCAGGAGAGAAGAACGATGAGTTGCACCACCTGACTGAAGAGTTATCGAGCCTAATGCAGGCTGGAGTGTCTGCAAAAGATATTTGTATTCTGACCCGCACTCACAAACAAAGTGACGATTTGCAAAAGACCCTGATGGGCCTTGGCTTCCCAGTGATCTCTCATTCTTCCGACAAATTTTACCAACGCCGAGAAGTGATCGATGGACTGGCTCTTTTGAAATTCTTGGTAAACCCTTGGGATGACAAAAACCTGATGATTTTGATGCGCTCACCTTGGATGGGCCTGTCGGACCAAAACATTGTGAACATTATTGGAGACACTGAAAAAACGTTTTGGCCACTTTTCAAAACATACTTCCAAGAATTGGGCGACTCCGGTCCCGGTTCATTTTTACTGCAAGCCCGCGATAAAGTGGAGTCCATGGGGTATGCCTGGGTCTTTCGGCGCTTATTGATTCAGTTGGGTCTGTTAGACTACACCTATCAAGTGGACACGACTGGACGAAGAGAAGCCAACCTATGGAAGCTTTTAAACATTGTCGAAAGAAACGCGCGTGAACCCGGAGCCAGCCTTTTACAGCTGATTCAGCAAGGGCACTTCACCTCCAGTTTAGAAGATTTTGGCGATTCCGGCGACGCCAGTTCCCCAGTGGAACCCAACAAAATTCATTTGATGACCGTGCATGCTTCAAAGGGGTTGCAGTACGATCATGTGTTTATTCCCTATATGGAGAAAAAGCCACGTCACTCGACATGGATGAGCTTTGCCGAAGATAGTGATCAAGAGTTTTGGTCGTTCCGCATGCCACTGGCCGATCCCACCCAAAGCTTTGGGGGTGCCTTGGAAAAATTGATTGTGGAGTCCACCAAAGAGAAAGAGCTACAAGAGTCTTTACGAGTTTTCTATGTGGCCGCCACAAGAGCAAAAAAGAAACTTTACCTCAGTTGGTCAGGAAAGCCAGGGACCGATTCTTGGGCCGAGAAGCTGATGCAGTGTGAAGATCAATGGAGAGACAATCCCTTTGTTCACTTCAAAGAGGTGGAAGAGCAAGAGGCACGAGCATTTCAAGAAACAATGGCCGTGGCGCAGGTGTCTGCACCTTTTGACAAAACCGTGCAAAGATTTTCTTTGGAAGAAGTGGAAACCAAATCCCGCCGAGAGTTTTTTGGTGACTGGGATGCCATCAAAAAAGGCCAACAGACCCGACGTGAGGGTGTGGTGTTACACCAAGTTTTTGAAAGTTTAAAGTTTCACTCTGTTGAAGAGACCAAAAAGTACTGTGGTCGCTGGCTGCCCAATCGAGCCGGCGAAATGGAAAAAGCCATTGACTATATTTATAGCCAAAAACAAATCCCCTTGGCCGAGATCATCAAACAAGGCTTTGTGGAATGGGGCTACCAAAGAGTGGATGAGCAGGGAACTGTAACCGAGAAGCGTGTTGACCTTTGGAGCGTGGTCGAAGACACCTTGTGGGTGGTCGATTACAAGACCGGTTCTGTCGGCAACAAAGACAAAGCTTTCACGCAAATGAGTGAGTACGCCGAAACGCTCAAGTCTTTTCTCGATTGGAAAAAAGAAATCAAAATGGCTGCTGTTTATCCTTTTTCAGAAAAGATTTTTGACGAAAATTACTGAAGACTAGAGAATTCAACCTCGCGGCGTCCAAGAGGGCCGGTGATGATCAGTTTAACGTTAGCCACTTCGATCTCACTGGTTGGTACAGGGAATTCTACGTAGTAAGGGGTTGCCCAACGCGAGTGGTAGGGGAACAAGGCCTTCGCCTCTTCGAAATTCTTATTGGCTTTGTAGGCTCGCCCCTCATAACGTTGCCCATTGGCCTCGATATAGATTTTCCAAATTGAAACTTTATTGGCAAGGTTGTCGTTCTTCCGATCCGCTGTGAAAAAAGACAGCCACAGTTTCGTTTTCGAGTTGAGTTCGTCCATCCGTTTTTTCAATTTCTCTTGCTCTTCAAAATCATCCCACTCGTAAAATTTGTCCAGACGATCGTGGATGGTTTTGGAGATATCGTGGGTTAGCACAGTCGAGCGGAATTCAAAATTGTGATACAGACCAGCAAACTGTTTGTCACCGGCACTGTTGGTTTCAATTTTTTTGATGTAATCTTCTCGTCCTTCGGAGTGGGGGTGAGTGGTGCAACCGAATGTAAAAATCAAAACCAGTCCTATAAGAATTCTCACAGGTATCCTCCTAAATACTCGATCAGGTCATCAATGGCCTGTTGTTTATTTAAGTCATTGTAAACTTCATGAAAGCTATCTTCATAGATTTTTATTTTTTTATCGCCGTCCCACTCTTTGAAAAAGTCCAAGGTGGTTTGCGGATCGATAATTTGATCCTTCCCAGACACCTGAAAGAACAGAGGGCAAGATATCTTGGATGCCAACTCTTTGACTTCCTCTTGTGCCTCGAGCATGCCGAGAAACAGAGGGGCCGAAATTTTAGTATGGCGAAGGGGGTCGCGACTGTATGAGGCGACCATCTCAGGGTCGCGGCTCAAGCGTTCGTAACGAATCTCATTGTTCATCGTGAACTTGGGTGCAAACTGATTGATCCACTGACTGGCGATCTCCTTGATCTTAGGAACCTCGACAGCAATTTTTAAAGCGGGGTTGCTTAAAATGGCCGAGGCCACTTTGGGAGGGTTGTCTCCTGCCAGCGCCTGCAGAGTGATCAGTCCACCCATGGAGTGGCCGAACAAGTGCAAATTCTGGGTTGGTAGGGTTTCGTCGTCTTTGAGTTTTTTAATAATGGATTTTATATCTCGGGCAAATTCTTTGAAGTCGCGAACATAGCCACGTTTACCCTGAGAGCGACCATGCCCCTGCAAGTCCCAGCCAAAGACGATCCAGCCGTGATCGCACAAGGCCTTTGCCATATGGTCATAGCATTCGGTGTGCTCAGCCATACCATGCGTGATCAAAACACAGCCTTGGGGGATTTGTTCTTTGCGGTTCCAACTTTGTAAAAACAGTTTAGGAATCTCTGGATCATCCAGGTCGTATTCTCGAATTTCGTAGGGGTCTATATTATTCACAGGTCTGAGTATAGTCTTGACCTCGGCTGAGGGCAATCTAGTGCAGTGAGTTCGGGAAAATAATGTTCAATGGGGGCTCTTCGCCCGACTTCGAGACAGGGAGGTCCACGTTGAAGTGGGTCCCGACCGAAGCTTTTCGATGAATCGCGCACTCAATGGTCAAGCGAGCCACCGTCGCCAGGTTCTTCAGCTCGATCAAATCCGAGTGGATTGCAAAATTTCGGTAGTATTCGTCGATCTCTCGCTCAATGTTTTGTATGCGAGTCAACGCTCGTTGCAATCTTTTGTTGGAGCGAACGATTCCGACGTAGTTCCACATACTTGTTCTGATTTCATTCCATAAATGAGAGATCAATATGAGGTCATCGTCGTTCTCTTTGTTGAGGGTTAAGGGCGCGTTCCAAGCTTGCGCTTCAGGTTGGGGAAACTCACTGGGATTTTTACCAATATACTGGGAGGCAAAATGTGCGAAGGCTAAGCACTCCAATAAAGAGTTAGAGGCCAGGCGATTGGCACCGTGCAAGCCGGTATTGGCACATTCGCCAAGAGCAAACAAACCAGGAAGGTCAGTGCGACCGTGCTCATCGGTTAAAATACCACCACATAAATAATGAGCTGCGGGAACTACGGGCAGAAGATCTTTCGCTAGGTCAAAGCCCAACGATAGGCACTTCTCGTAGATGTTGGGAAACTGCTTGGTGATAAATTCTTTTCCGCGATGGCGAATGTCCAGGTACACACATTCAGCCCCGGTTTTTTTCATTTCCGCATCGATCGCCCGGGCCACACGGTCTCGTGGAGCCAAGGGTCCTGCTGGATCGTAATCATATGAGAATTTATGACCTTCGGAATTCACCAATTCAGCTCCGTCTCCGCGAAGAGCTTCACTGATCAGAAAGTTGCGGGCTTTTTGATGAAACAGGCAGGTAGGATGAAACTGCATAAACTCCATATTGGAGATTCGGCAACCGGCTCGGAAGGCCATAGCGATTCCATCGCCAGTGGCTCCTTCCCAGTTGGATGTGTAAAGGTAGGACTTGCCGGCTCCACCAGTGGCCAACACTGTAATCGGAGAGTAGATGGTGACAAACCCATGATTTTTGATGTCTAGAAAATGACTTCCCAAACACTGATCTTGGCCGGTGTTGAACTCTTGTCCCTGGTGGTGCGTCACCAGATCAATGGCGATCAGATCTTCTAAAATTTGTATCCGCGGATGCTCTTTGGCTCTTGCGATCAAGGCGGTGTGGATCGCCAAACCGGTGTGGTCTTGTACATGCAAAATGCGGCGGGCAGAGTGTCCTCCCTCGCGATTGAGATTTTTGCCTTTGTGTTCGGGGTTGGGTTCGCCATCAAAAAGCACACCCCATTTCTCGAGGTCGGCAATTCGCTCGGGACCGGTTTCAACCACTTTTTTCACAATCTCGGGCTGACAGAGGCCATCCCCCGCTTTCAAAGTGTCCTGCGTGTGTTTGCTAAAGTGATCATCGCTAGCGATCACCGATGCAATACCTCCTTGGGCCATAGCGGTATTGGTGTGATGCACCTCACATTTTGCCACCAAAGTGACATCCCTTGTTTCAGCCAATTTAAGAGCTGTAGCTAGACCAGCAACACCAGTCCCAATAATCAGAGCATCGGTGCTCTGAAGGCTATTTTGGAAGTTTTCATCGCTTACCATGCTCCGCATAAAACGCGAGGTGGGTGAGGTTGTCAAGCAGCATGGGTGCCACGGAGTCCTCCAGGACCTCCATGCCGTTAACCGATACTTGATTCTTGGTGTCAGATATTAATAGAATGGGAGTAACCCGATGAAAGTTGGGTTTGTCAAACAATAGCCAGGGATGGACTCTATGACACTCAACCCAAGAATCGTGCTCGTGTGCGCGACCTGTATCATAATCAGCGGCTTTGTAGGAAGTTTTAAAAGCTTTCAAGTTTATAAAGACCAAATCATCGACAGCCAAATTGTCAAAAGCCAATCGGTGGGTGAGTTCGCCGGTCAAAACATTGAACAAAAGTTGATGCAACTTGAATCAGCGGTTTCTTACTTAGACAACTCCACTGTCGAAACCTTGAAACGTTTTGGTGTTCGCTACTTTGCCTACGCTTATAAGAAGAATGACGAGTGGAGTATAAAGTGGAAAGTTTTAGGAGAGATGGGGAAAAAGGCCATTCTTGCCGAAGTCCACCCATTGCCGTTTTCTGATTTTGATCAGAAGAAAAGACATTGGGCACGTTCTAAAGACGACCAGCTCATCTACATTTCTCCAGTCGCAATGGCGAAGTCCTTTCAATTGAAAGAGGGTTTTGTTGTCTTTGGAATCAAACCCGATTTTTTCAGTTCC
>CBDUOS010000087.1:0-14983 GCA_965368905.1 uncultured Bdellovibrionales bacterium
GACATCATTAGTATAAGTAACACATCTATGCAGTTTGAATTGCGTGATAAAGCCTTTAAAAGAAAGGTCAGCAATATTCCATTGAATATGTACAAAAACCCACTTGTCTTCTTTGACCAAGAAGTGGCTATGGTTTCTCTAGATGAGCCTGAAGATGGCGTCGGCAGTGCCGAAGAGATTGATGGGTCTGGTAGCAAAAAATCAGAAAAAAAGAAAAAAATTCTTATCGGGATGGCCGCAGTCGTTGTCCTTCTTGCAATCGCCAGTGATTTTCTAATGCCATCTGAAGAAAGCAAAACACAGGCGATGGCAGATCCCTTTCACCAACTTTCTCCGGCAGAACAAAAGTTAGTTTTAAACAACTATAAATTGGCAAGCCAAGCTTACCTGTCGCGTAGCTATGAAAATGCTCTCGTTCACCTTGAAAGTCTCCACTCCATAATTCCAGTCTACAAAGACTCAAAGAAAATGGAAGAGGACTGTCTAATTGCCAGAGACAATGAACGGCAAAAAGCTCTACGTGAACAACAAAGAAGAGAGCAAGAAGAAATGCAGCGCCAAGTGCATTCAGCCATCGCTCAATGTGAGCAACAGTTCGCCGATTCAGAAGATGTGGATGGCGTAAAAGCCTGTCTGGTTCCTGCCGCTAACCTCGACCCTAACAACCCACGAATTGCTCAACTGGTAACCGAAGTGGAAGCACGTTCTGAAGAGAGAAAAATTCGTGAGAAAATGGCTGCGGAAAGGCGCGACAAAGTTCGCCGCGGCAAAGAACTTTACGATCGCGCTATCATACTTCATAAAAGACAGAAATGGTTAGAAGCCATTGAAGCCTATGAAAATCATATTCACTCAGGGCTACCTGACCCCAACAAGCTTGTTAAAAAGTCTAAAAGAAAGTTGGCAAGTATCGAGTGGCAAATAAAAAGCAAAAAGACAAGTCTTCTCAATGAAGCTCAAGAGAAATACTCTAGCGAGAAACTGCGTGATGCCATCAAGTTAGCGCGAAAAGCCACTGTTGTGGATCCATATGATCCAAAAATATCGTCCTTTCTCTTTCAAATGGAGAAAGAACTCACCAATAAAATGAAAACTATATATATGGACAGCGTGATCGAAGAAAAATTCGGAAACTTAGAAGCCAGCAAGCTTAAGTGGGAAGAAATCATTAAAACTGATGTTGAAAATGGCGAGTATTATCTCAAAGCAAAGCGAAAGTTGAAACAGTATGGCTTTAAGTATTAACATCACCCAAAGGTCTTACGGCGGGAAAAAGTTCCGTCCTCCAGTCGTCGTTGACTTTGAGAAGTCTAACAATCTACTGCTGTGTGTGACGCCATGGGGGCAACCCGACATAGCAGACAAAGTGATTCAATCGATCAAGAGCTTCGTCACTATGGCCTATGAGGACACTGAGTTGACTGTACCTTACGCTCGTAAAGAAAATTTACAGCAAATGGGAAACATTCTCCGTATGGCTGTCATAATGGCCAGTGAAAAAATCTACAATGAATTCAACAAAGAAGAGTACACCTCTGGATTCGAAGTATTCGCAGCCGTTCAAGACGGCCCCCAGTGGATTTATGTAAGTTGTGGACAACCTTCCCTTGTGATCAACCGAATGGATATCGGCAGCATTCCTTTATCACAAGCTATAGACTTAAACGTATTAACTCTCAAGAACTCTGTTCAGGACCCATTACCCAACCAGTTACTAGGGTTAGGACAACATCCACCAATTCAATATGGCAACGTATACCTGAAGGACACTGACCGCCTCGCCTTAATCAGTCGCACCTATATCCCTAGTCAATTTTTTGAACTCGACCGTGAGAAGTTTAATTCAGAAGAGATCTCAGAAACTCTGGCGAAAGAAAACCAAGAAGTTCCTTTTTGGTTAGGATTTATCAACGTCGATTAATTTTAAGTATTCCATATTACCGGGAAGAAAGAAGTACAATTCCGATAGAGTCGGAGCAAAGTTGAACGGCTCTTCGACATCATTGACCAAAAGCATTGTTAGGTTCAGTCTTTTAGCCTGCCTTCGACTTTTAATTTCATTGACCTGGGACCAAAAATTTTCTGAGGGACGTTTCTTGTTCTTAAGAAAACTCAGCCCCTCTACGATTCTTCTTAATCCGGAGTCTTGGCAGTCCTGATAAAATTCCCGCACATCTTGTTTTTCACCAACAAAGTACTTCAAACACTTCTTGGGTGCTCGGCTGGGAGATTCTCGCAAATTGAGTTGAGCTACTAACTTCCATTGCGGATTTTTAGCTTTCTTTCCCAGCTCAAAAAGATCAACCCATCGACGTTCGTACAGCGCCTTATAAGCCAACCAGTTAATAATCACCGTTTGGTTTTCACGAAAGGCCTCACCCATTCTCTCTCGAAAGCGATTGACCGGCTGCTCTCCGGCCCAAGCCAATTCGTGCCAACGAATTAGCTGTGACAATTGACTGATGGTTTTTTTATCCAGCCTCTTCTTTGGACAATCCAACTCAAAACTGGAGTCGCAAAACTTTGGAAAAAAAGACTTCATTTGTTTGTAAACATCAAACTTCTCAGCAAGAAGTTCACCCTCTTCCGGCAAGACTGGTTCGTACTCCTTTTTGTCAAAAAAGGTATCAAAGACTTTAAGGTTTGGGTTGAAACTAAAGAGGTACTGCTTGCGTCGCAACCCCAGAGTTTTCCAATTACTTAGCTTATGCCAAGACGACCATGTATTCTGTTGTGGAATAAAATAGTCCGCAGGCTCTGGAGAGAAAATAAGATCACCATTTTGCGGCTGATGCTGTATCAGCTTCGCCAACCATCCACCCAGCTTTGAAAAGGATAGAATCTCGAAGGTTAAGTCTGAAAGATTGGTTTTTGACTCAGATGAGGGCTTGATCTGCAACGGGACATGCAAATACTGTCCACTGAGTGGATTGTAAGGTCGTAGCGAATGGTCGGGACCAGAGACACCAAGAACAATAAAATGACTTTTACGCCAACGTTTTCTTTTTTTCAAACCACCGATAAGGTCATTGATGGTTTCATGAACTTCAAGAATATTGGATGTTCTAGAAATTGGACGTTCGTTGTCGAGTCCATCTTGGGTTGCTCTATTTTTATAAAGCAAATCCGGTGCGTAAATCGTTAAGAAAAAAGAACCTTTCTGCACCTCTTCGTCAATCCACTTCAAAGAGTCTGCAACCGACTCAGAGAAATTTTTAAAGAATCTTGAGTCTCTGGAACTAAAGGGCTCGTTAAAAGTTTCAAACCCCTGCCCCACTCCAAACTTTTTAATGAGAGGAACGCCCCCCGAGAAAAAGCCTGTCCTCATTTCCATTTGCAAAGCCTCTTCTGCCAAAGTCTGTAATCGATTGGAAATTCCCATGGCTCCATTGTGATGTACCTTATGCTTACTTAAAGGGAGTCCTGTCATAAGTGAGCTTATATTTGGTTGAGTGAGTGTGGTTGGAGCATAGACATGGGTGTAGCGAATAAATTCTTCGCAAACCTCTTGTAAATGGAACAGGTCCTCTGTTTTTCGGGAATCAGAACAAAGGTAGTCTTGCTCAGAGAAAGACTCTAGTAAAATCAATATGATCGGTGGTTTTTTCGAGGCAAACGGAGAGCAGGACCCCACCAAAAGCCCCACCAGTAGCAAAAGGACAGCTCTTTGGTGCCGAAAACCTCCCATTTCTTGACCTCCGTAAGTATCTCTATTGTAATGAATAGATTATCAGTGGCAAATGCATTATATAGATATTCGCCCCTGAAAATGGGATTGATTTAGACCAGACCTAGGAGTTTTAATGCTTATCGAGAAGTTTTTTGTCCTTTCACAAGGCAGCGCCGAAATCTTGCTTATCGTGCTTTTGTTAACAAGTATTTTAAGTATTGGCATGATTATCGAAAGGTTCCTTACCCTACGCTCCGTATATAAAAAGAACACTGAGTTCAGGAATAAAGCCCAAGACTTACTGCAAAGCCACACTTTGGATGAGCTCGAAGATTTGGCAAAAAGTAAAGACAGCTTGCCTGGTCGCGCCCTTTCCTATGGACTCCGTCATGTTAAAACCGAGGGTCTCGAGGGATTGGCAGAATTGTTCAATTCTTTTCATATGATTGAAAAACCAAAGTTAGAAAAAAATCTTAACTTCTTAGCCACTGTTGGTTCAAATGCCCCTTTTGTTGGCCTACTCGGGACTGTTCTTGGAATCATGAAGGCTTTCTCTGATTTGGCAGCCAATACCGGAGCTGGCAACGAAGCCGTAATGGCCGGTATTGCCCATGCGCTTGTTGCAACAGCCGTCGGCCTTTTTGTGGCGATCCCTGCAGTTATTGCTTACAATTACTTCCAAAAATTGGTTCGTCAAAGTCTACAATCTATTGATGTCGCCCGTGAACTTTGTCTTGCCTATGCGAAAAGCAAGAAAGGATAAGCTTTATGGCAGTCAATTTTAATAGCGATCAGGATGAACCTATAGCAGACATTAATGTTGTTCCATTGGTAGACATTATCCTTGTAGTTCTTATTATTTTTATGGTGACAGCTCCACTGGTAATGAAGCCAACAATTGACGTCGACTTACCGCAAGCCTCATCAGGTGAATCAAAAGAGTCTCCAAAAACCATCGAAGTGGTCATCAATAAGACCGGAGATTTGTATTTGGACGGTAACAAAGTGTCTTTGGATCAGTTGAAGTCATCTGTAACCCTTGAAGCTGAGAAAAACAAAGCGTCTTCCGTTGTTCTAACCGCTGATAAGGATGTCACGCTAGACGGTCTCACCACCATTATCGACGCCATCAAAGCATCTGGGATTAAAAAGGTCGGCTTCAGCATTCAAAAGAAATAGCTTTTATTATGTAACAACCCGACCTTCGACCACCAATCACTGGATCGTGAATAAGCCTGTGGATAAGTCGATCTAATGGGCCTAAATCACTAAAACTAATAAATAAAATGTAATGCCCAATGTGTATAAACCGGGCAGAAGCTACATCTCCCGACTCTTTTTATAGGGTTGTACACGCTTCCAGGCCTTCACAACCTCTTGATAATCTTTGACTAACTGGAAACCTTCTGGCACTTCTGTCGACTCATGGCCTGCCCCGTTATAAAGCAAAGCCAATGAACCCCTCGAGAGGTTCACCTTGTTTTTTACAAACTCCAACAATACGTCCCGCTTGATCTCAGAAGTGATCTTCGCCAACTTCTCATAAAACTTAAAATCGCCATGATATGTCCCGGCCATGGAAGTAAATTTCGACAGCCGCTGTCGCAATGAGTTGGGCACCAAGGTCAACTCAGAAATGATGGATTGCTTCACGAGCTCAACATCTTCGTCATTGAGCGTATTGGGGAGATCTTTTAGGAACTCTTCTAAAAACGTCTGCGCCCGGTTAAAGCAATCCATGGCGGTATGACTTTGTGATTGGATTAGAGTTCCCAATCCACAAAAACCATGACTTGAAGTCGAAAAGGCGGCAACCACATACCCCAGTTGTTGATGAGTCCGCAGCTCTGTAAAGAAGGGTTGCTCCAATAACTTTGCCAATAAATCTACATAAGCCTGATTTTCGATTGTCCACTCGTCAGTTTTATAAAGAGTGACCTGTCCATTGTTATTATTGGGGCCATTTAAAACCATGGCATACTTCTGTGCGGGCATTTGAAAATACTTGTTTTCAAACACTTCTATCTCTTCGTCGACAAAGCCAACCGCTTGTAAGTCGTGAAAGAAATTTTCAACGACGGGTTTTACTTTTTCTTTGTCCACATTGCCATAGGTGAAGCAACGGATGGAAACTTCACTAAAAAATTTGCGGGCAAAGACATTTACTTTCGAAAGAGTCATCTCATCAATAAACTTAATATAGTCTTTGTGATGAACAGCCGCTGTCGAGAAGAATTGCCCTGTTTCGTAGATTAGCTGTTGATAAGCCGCATCGTGTTCTCTGTTCGCAATAGCTTTTTTCATCTTTTTGCGAATTTCTTGAAAAGTGGTTTCCTCCACATCAATATGATCAATTCGTCTGCCATGCTTACTATCAGCGATAAGATCCTTTAAAAGGTCATCCAGATGCTGAGAGTATCCGCTGGTATCAATTGTGATCGTATTGTACCCATGAGTAAAACCAAAATGAAGCCCAGCCAAACGAACAGGGTAACCCCACTCATTAAGCTCTTCTTTTTTCAAGGCCACATACATCTTGGCTAACAAATAATTTTTCGGATCACCATTAATTTCATCAGAAACAAAGGACACAGAAATCGAACCTTTAGGAATTCCCAAATCTGTATCGACCTGAGAAAATATTGTAGTCCAGTCGCGGAAGGTCTCCTGCTCTGGCTCATAAATTTTCTCTGGTTTCACCATTTTCATGTCGGTCGGCACAAAGGGGTTGGGCTCTGGGTACTGAAACTCGGGATTGATATCCTGTGAGTTTATAGACTCTACCAAATCTTTCTCTAAATCTTGCGAGCGGAAAGCGATCCCGTAATATGGCTCTGTTTCTCCTGTCACTTTGTCTTTAGAAAAAAGCGTGACCTGCATGTTCTCTGTCGTTAAATGAGATAAGAATTTGTTAAATTCCTCGGGAGAGTACTTATGATAAAGATAGTAATCGCTCAAAAAACTTTCGACTGGAAAATACAACATCGAAGCACTGAATTGACTGGCTCGCGACATAGAGCTTTTTGGCTCCATATTGTTTAGCTCTACTTCAGCCATAATCTTCCGTTCATTAAAAATATACTTCTGTAAACCCTTTTTCTTGATTAGCTTTATAAAAGAGAACGTCGCTTTAATGATCTCTTCATAGTTGGCCTTTCCTTCGTCAGTAAGATGGACACGTACGTGAAACATTCGCCACCATGTGGAAGTTTCTAAACCAAGAGCCCAACCTTTTCGCTTTAAATAAGATAACAGGGAGCCTTCTCCTTCTTCACCTATGAGGTGTGCTAAAAACTGAGTGGGCTTGGATTCCCAATAGGGCAGATCATCAGGCATATCGAAACTGATCTTTAAGTAGTCGTGATCTCTGATCGTTTCAACCTGATGTAGCTTCGGAGTGGAGCCATGAATAAAAAGCCTATCATCAAACTCAGGTTTCTCAATTTTGATATTGGGAATATCTTGAAAATACCCCTCGGCCAGCTTTTGCAATTGATCGCCCGATTCGTTGCTCATAAGTACCAAACGCATAAGATTGGCCGAGTAATGACTTTTATAAAAGTCCATCACGACATCTCGATCAGCTTTAGCCAAGGTATTTCTATCACCTGTCGCAAACAACGAAAAAGGATGATCTGGATCTGTAGTCATCTGCAAAAAGCGATATTCGCGACGATGATCGTCTTTAAGGTTTTTTTCGTGTTCGCTGTGAACAGCATTCTTCTCACGATCCACATACTCTTTATCAAAAGTCGGATTAACAAAGAAACGGGAGAAACGCTGCAAAGCTCCTTCGAAGGCTGAGTGGGTACAGTCGAAAAAATAGTTGGTGTGGTCGATGGAAGTGTAAGCATTGTGTCCACCACCATTTTTATTCAAATAATTTTCATAATCTCCCACAACAGGAAAGTCCTCGGTTCCCAAAAATAGCATATGTTCTAAAAAGTGGGCCAAACCAAGGTGATCACTCGGATTTTGCATAGACCCTGCCATCACAGCAAGGGCGGCCGAAGACTTCACAAACCGGGGGTCACTGATCGCCAAAACTTGTAATCCATTTTTAAGGGTAAATGTATTAAAGGTCATTCCACCAACCACAAGGCCGTCCTTTGTCTGAGGTTTCTAAAAGTGACGAGCGTCACTTTCTTTATTATAGGGGCTATTCGCAAAAAAATCGCCATATGCGCTTTGCACAATTACAGTTAAATAGTCCTTCCTCTGGACTATGTTTATGTCTAGTATGAACGACCTCTAATAAGCAAAGGAGACCTTATGAAAGTATTTATTCTCGCACTGACCTTTTTACTCACTACGTACGCCCAGGCCAAGCAAGTGCCTCTTGATGTTTCAGCCAGTCAAGTCACGTGGAAAGGTGAGAAAAAAGTCCCTGGCGCCGGTGACCATACGGGATCGGTTAAAGTTAAAAAAGGAACAATCAATCTTAGTGAAAAAAATGAACTGATCGGTGGCACTATTGTTATTGATATGACCTCAATTGAAAACAAAGACCTTTCTGGCAAATATAAAACAAAACTAGAAAACCACCTCAATTCTGACGATTTCTTTCACGTAAAGCAGCACCCAGAAGCCAACTTTAAAATTACCAAAGTTGATAAGACTCGCAGCAACCTCTACAAGGTTACCGGCAACCTCACTATGCGTGGAAAAACACACCCGGAGACATTTGAAATCAAAGTGACTCAAAAAACAGAAAAGAAAAATAAATTTTTCTTGGCAACGGGAGAGATCAAGATAAATCGTGCGAAATATGGCGTCATGTACAATTCTGAAACTAGTGTTTTGAAGAAAGTCATAAAAATTGCAAAAGACAAAGTAATCAAAGACGAAATCCACCTTAATCTAGAGCTCAAAACGCAAAAGATTTAGCAGTATCAAGAGGGAGTTTTGGCTCCCTTTTTAGTTTTAACTTTCTTGCGAAAAAGCAAACTCAAGTGAGGCAATACAAACAGAGTCATCACCATGGCCAAAAGAGTTCCGAAAACAATTTCTAAACCGAATCTCTGGCTTGGTGGAAAGTTAGAGAGCGCGAAGACACTGAATCCTGCAGCAATCACAACACCAGATATAAGGACTGCGGGCCCTTGGCTTTTTATTGCCCAAACCCAACCATCGCCATCCGTACGGTGCCCTTTTGCTTCTGACAACCTTCTTGCAGCCAATATAATGTGAATCATACCGTCTACTGCGAGACCTAGGACAATATTGATCGAAGGCGAAGAAATGATGTCCACTGGAACTTTAAAATACCCAATGGCACCAATAAATCCTGCCGTAGCCGCCACAATAGATAAACCTGCATAAGTGGTTATCACCGGGGACAGGGATAAAATAAAAATAATTCCTATAAAAAGTAACACAAGGGCTTGAATACCTTGTTTCATACTCTCACGTATCCGATAAGCCAGTTCACTTTGCATGTAATAACTGCCACCCACCAGATCTAAACGCAACCCGTACTTACGAGGTTTAGCCATCAATTGATTGACGATTTTCTTACGAACAGTCGATCGACCCGACTCTCTCATGCGTATCATATACAGAGCTTGTGTGTTGTCTTTCGTTACAAAGCCACGAGCTATTTTTCCAAACTCATCTCTACCCAAAATACTTAATATACTCCCCCATGGCAGAAGACGAGCCAACCAATTCTCTTGAGACTCCGCCATAAGCACCGGAAGAGAGAGAACCGAACCGACAGCAGGATGAGATTCCAGATCATTCTGTAACTCCATCATTCGCTTATAAGTTTCTGAATTTTTCAATCTCTTCCCGCTACGATCACTAATAACAAAATTGAGAGGATTACTGCCGCCATAACGATCAACCTCTTGAATACCACGGTGAATTTCTTGGCTGCTTTTAAAATAAGTCAAAAGAGATGGGTCAGTATTGACTTTTTTAAAGCCCAACCAAAACAATGCAGAGGCTCCGCCCAACAGCAGGAGGGCCAAGGGCAATCCCACTGGCCACGGGAAGGGTAAGAAAAATCGAGGCATGGTTCTCTCTTTTTTCTGCCTACCCGTTCTAGAAAATCGCAAAAAAATGGGAAATAGTGTGTAGGCCAAAATGATCGCCGACAGAGTACCAATCGTTCCCCCCACTCCCAATTGCTGAAGAGGTTTTGCATCGACAAAAATAAGGCTAGCAAAGCCAAACACAGTAGTAGCAGCTGCCCAAAAAGATGCCGGCAAGGTCGTAACAATTGTAGACGCCAATCTTGTTTTACGGTTTTCATGTTTATCCTGCCGCCAATTGGACGTCATAAAAACAATATGGGACGTTGTTAGAACATAAACGATGGCACCCAAGTTGGCAGTTAAGATTCCCACCGGAATTCCAATATAGTGCTGAACAACCAGGGTTAATGCCGCCGCAGACAGAGCTGTTACCACGGCTCCGATGGTAACCACCAATGAAAAGAAGATAAGCATTAACACGATTGAACTAACAAATGTCGCGCCGAAAATAAACTGCTTCATATCGTTGCTCAACATGAGGCGAATCTCTTCAATAATGTAAGGAATCCCAGATATATAAACTGGTTTTACGCGAAACTCTTTTTTGCGCAAGATAGACTTTACTCGTCCAATGACATGAGTGACCTTTTTTATATCGATAAAACAAATAATCAAAGAATTGGTTCTAGTTTTGGTATCCAAAAAGCGAACCCACATTGGATTCTGCATGGCAGCCGTAACACTGGGGGGGCCATGTGTAATACTTTGGACAGATTCAACACCTTCCACTTTTTTAAGTTCGTCGCTTAAAACCTCTACGAACCGCAAGTATTCGGGTGTTGTTATATCTTCTGACGGCAAAGTCAGAATAATAGAGTCCCCCACGAGAAATTTTTTGTAAACTCGGGCATCATCTTTGTATATTTTGCTTTTTTCGGAAAAGAAGAAAGAGGAGGTCACCTGAGGGGTAAGGTCCACCTCCGTGAAAAACAAATAAAACAATCCTCCGACTAGACCGAAAATAAGTAAGGCCACATAAGGATTAATAATTGTTCTTTTTAGAAGCTGCTTAACCATCTAGGGATCAACCTTTGAAGGTCCTTTCTGAAAAACCTTTTCTGAGGGCTTGAAAAAGGTTTGGCGATCATCAATAAATTTAAGTTCCCCTACCCTATAACCCAACATCGATTCACTACGCCAGTGAAAAAGAGTCCAAGAAGGGTATCCGATGTAAGTATTCTGCACATACGTGGTCACAACAGTGGCCTCTTTGATGTCATGAGAAAGCATAAAACGGCCTGCATTGCGCAAATTGGTGACAGTATTATGGGCATAAGGGTCAATCGCCACTCGATGTTCGCCGATCCCGTGAAACCTCATCAATCGCTTTTTCATTTCAAGGGCTTCATTGTAGGGAGTTCCCTTGGGCTTCACATTTCCGCCTGTGGTCAAGACGACCGAGGGCTCATGCTCATTCATTTGCTTCACAACCCAATTCAAACGCTTTCTCATAGTCTCATTCATCTTCATGGCTGAGCTGAAAGGAGGAATAAAGCCCGGCACGATAAAAAAGTGAATTTTCGATTTGTCTTCAAAGCTCTGGATGTACCGGCTCACATTCATGTTTTCTTTCTCAACGACTATAGGACTTCCTTGATCCGAGGCATTTTTAGATTCACTAAAAACATATTTACTGGGTGCAACAGCCATAATCTTTTCACTCAAATCGAAAAAGGGAGTGCGAGCCTGATCAACTCTGAAAATGGGGTCTCGGGAGGCTTCTTTGTAGGCAACGTAGCTCACAAGACTCGCAACCATGGTTAGAGAAAAGATTCCAAGGCGAAGGATTTATGCGCCCCCTTCTTTTGTCTCTTCCATGGTGATCTGCAACTCCACTCGACGGTTTTTAGAACGTCCATCTTTGGTACTGTTATCGGCTACCGGTGAGTTTTCTCCAGCACCAACGACGTTCACATGTTGAGCTGGGACCCCACGAGAAACCATAATTGACTTCACAGCCGCGGCCCTCTTCTCTGAGAGTGCTTGGTTAGTTGCATCACTACCAGTACTATCGGTGTGACCCACAATTGTAATTCTGTTTTCTGGGTACTTCTTTATGATGTCAGAAATTTTTTGAACGTTATTACGTGCTTGGGACTGTACAGAGGGAGAACCTGTTTTGAAAAGAATATCTCCTTTTAGCTTCGTTACAATTCCGTTTTCAGTTCTCTTGGTTTCGGCAATTTTTTCTAGCTCTTTGGCCTGCTTATCAAGCTTGTATCCATAAGCAGCTCCGATTCCACCACCTAGGGCAGCTCCAATGGCAGCCCCTTTGCCTCGCTTACCCATCTGATGACCCAAAACAGCTCCAACGGCCGCTCCTGCTGCAGCTCCCACTCCAGCTCCAACCGCTGTTCTTTTTCCTGCGGATTCACAACCCAATACGATCATGGTCAATGACATCAAAGATATGATGAAAAACTTCATAGACTCTCCCCTTATATTAGTGATTTCTAGGACACTAAAATTTTGAAGAAGCCCTTAGAAAAGGTCAATTATTTTGTGGCGGTAGCCGGTTTGTTGAAAAGACCTAGATATTGGCCGTAGCCCATTTCTTCCATTTCTTCTTTTGCAACAAATTTGAGGGCTGCCGAGTTAATGCAGTATCGAAGTCCAGTTGGCTTAGGTCCATCATCAAAAACGTGTCCCAAATGAGAATCTCCATATTTTGAACGCACTTCAGTTCGCACAGAAAACAAGCGTCGATCTTCTTTTTCTACAATATGGTCTTTTTCAATAACCTGATAAAAGGAAGGCCACCCTGTTCCTGATTTGTATTTATGGGTAGAGCTAAAAAGTGGTTCACCACTCACTATGTCGACATAAATCCCTTCTCTTTTATTATCCCAATACTCGTTCTTAAATGGTGGTTCAGTCCCTTCTTTTTGGGTGACTTTAAACTGTATGGAGCTTAGCATTTTTTTAATTTCTTCTTTTGATGGCTTTATGTATTTTGTCATAGCTTTCTTCTTTGTTGGTCCTTTTGGTTTGTATTCTCTATTTTTTCCCCAAACTTTATTTAGATAGTCGTCACGCCCCGACCGATACCGATAGTATTTATATTTTAAGATACTATTCTTGTAAAAATCCTGATGATACTGCTCAGCCGCATAAAATGACATAGCCTTGCGAATCGGAGTTACGATTGGCTTGTCGTATCTTTTATTTTTATCCATCATCTTCTTGGAGGCTTCAGCCAAAGTTTTCTGTTTCGAAGAGTGGTAAAAAATTGCGGTTCCGTATTGTTCACCTCGGTCGACAAATTGACCACCGGCATCTGTTGGATTGATCTGGCGCCAAAAAACCTGCAATAAATCGTCGTAAGAAACATGGGTCGGATCATAAGTCACTTGAACAACTTCTAAGTGCCCGGTGGTCCCAGAAGACACTTGTTTGTAAGAAGGATCTTTCACCTTTCCGCCCATATAACCAGAAACCACAGACTTCACTCCCTTTAGCTTTTCGAAAGGAGCCTCCATACACCAGAAACAGCCACCGGCAAAAGTGGCCTTTGCTTCTTGATCTGAAGCCCACAGCGAGGCACTAACGAAAAAACTGAGCAAAACTAAAAATCCATGCTTCATGTCATATCCTACTGAAAGTACGGGGTTTTTTCTTCCAAATCGCCCTCAATATTAAGCTCTTGATCCACTGAATACATCAAAAAATCAAAAGCCTTTTGCTCTATCATTCGTAAAGCATCCAGCTTTTGTGACGACAATTTTCGATTATTTTCCAGCTCAGCCTGAATCTGATCCAAGTGGTTTTCTTCCTCCCTTAGAATCGCTTTCAGATTCGATGAGAAGCCCAAGGGCTCCATCAGTTCAGCATAAAACGGATAGACAGTATTGGCCCTTTCTTCAATTAAAAGTGTTGAAAGCAAATAATTCAGATAGGGGTTCTCGCCTAGCAAGGCCGCTGATATCGACTGATCTACAGATTGAATATAGGATCGTCCTGCAGGGCCCGCTAATAAATGACGATCATCATAAGTTGCCAACAATCCCTCGCTCAACTTGAGAGCCATCTTTTTAAAGATCTGAGCATGACGAATTTCTTCAGTCATATGAGACAAGACTTCTCGGTTTATGTCTTTCTCAAGCTGACTTTTCATTATTTTACGAGCCCCCATATACTCCATCAGGCTGATGGTATTCAGAAACTTCGCATGCATGCGAGGTCGCTGCACAAGTCGACCTAAAATCTCTTTCCAATTTGTCACTTTAAAACTCCTCTCGTTTCACTTGCTCCATAGTCTTATAAATTTTTTCAATTTCCTGCTCCGTGCTACACAAAGGTGGCACAGCATAGATTGTTCCTCCAAGAGGCCGCAACAAAACACCTTTTTGCAAGGCCATCTGGTTAAAACGATAAGAGAAATTGCCCTTAAAATAGTTAGGATCATCATTATTAATCTCAAGAGCACCAATCGTCCCTAGGCTTCGACCATTAAAAAACAAACCCGTATTCATCAAAGTACTCACTGCTTGCTGTGTCCAACGTGTGATGTTAGCTACCGCCTCTTGCCAGGCTGGTTGCTTCAACAAATCGAGCGTGGCGTTCGCAGCAGCACAGGCAATTGGATTAGCCGTATAGGAATGGCCATGCAAAAAGGCTTTCCTCATGTCATCCTCTTCAAAGGCCCGAAATACTTTTTGATTCGTTAAGGTTGTGGCCAAGGGCAAAAAACCACCCGTCAAACCTTTGGATAAACATAAGAAGTCGGGGCGCAAGTCAGAGTGCTCAAATCCAAAAAGCTTTCCGGTGCGATAAAAACCTGTAAAAACTTCGTCACAAATTTTGAAGACAGAATAGGTTTGACACAAAGCCTGAAGTCGATCGAGCACCTCTGATCCATACATTCGCATTCCAGAGGCCCCCTGAACCATCGGCTCAAAAATAACAGCCGCGTATTGTTCGCCGTTGGTTTCAAACGCTTTCTCTATTGAATCAAGATCAAAAGGGTCCACGTAATCCACATCAAACAAGAGTGGTTGAAAAACCTCGTTGAAACCCTTGCGCTCTCCCACTGACATAGCCCCTAGGGTGTCCCCATGGTAGGAGCCATAAAATGCAAGAAACTTGGTTCGCTGTTGATTGCCAGATATCTGATGAAACTGATAGGCCATTTTAAGAGCAACCTCAACTGCAGTAGAACCATTGTCTGAAAAAAAGACCTTATCCAATTCGGCTCCGGCAGAACGTGTCGTTTGGATCAATTTTCTGCTCAGTTGAATCGCCGGTTCATGGGAGAAGCCTGCAAACAAAACATGCT
>CBDUOS010000088.1:0-14869 GCA_965368905.1 uncultured Bdellovibrionales bacterium
CTCTTTTTTCGGCTTCGCTGCCACTTGCCGGGTAGTTGTCATTGCGAGTGTACTCAACCCCACTTTCTGCGGGCTCGCTAGGTCGACGACTTGTGTCTTCCTCCGGCTCTGGGGATGCCACTGACTGGTTATCATCAAGGCGTAAATACCTTTGCGACAAATAGAATGTGGTAATTTGCCCCTGGTATCGGAACTTTGCCGGCACATACCCATTGCGAGCCTCTCCCGTCACCCGAATGCGAGTCCCTCTTGGAATTGTAAATCCAGTTCGACCAAGGCTACCATCTCGCAAGTTAAGGCAGTTTTCACAATTGGTATTCACTCGATAAATACTCGCCTCACTCACTATTGAAAACAGTAAAATAGGAGCCAACAAGACCAGCACCCTAAGCAAACTATAAGCAACCCTCATCAAGACTCCTTTCCTTCCCAACTCAAGGAACTGCAGAAAGTGTTCCAGTCTAAGACACTACTAGCCACCATGAGAGCCTTTTCAACTGTATACTCAGTTTCCAACTCCCAAAATTTTTAACATGGAATTTTTACATAAGATGAGTCACTATTTTGGCGCTCCATGTATTTTACCAACATTCACGAAAGGATGATTCTTATTGGAATAGAAGTCAGTAGAGCTAAGAGTCTTGTTAGCTATTCGACAAATAATTTAAAACACCTTCTATGGTGGCTCTTTGGGCTGCGATGGCTTCCTGCGAACCTCTTGGTTCGGGATGAATTTCTGGATAGATCTCAGTTGTAAATGAGTTATCTGAAATTGTTTTCATATAGGCCTGGTTTAATCCTTGGTGGGTGGGGTCACTACCTTTAGACACCACAATGCCATTTTCATTTATGTCGCCGTGAATCTCGGGGTCAGGAGCAATGGGCGTAACCTTTTTAACGGCCTCGATGATCTTTGTTGCCATTTGTGGCGCTTGATTCGTAGTATTTGAGATCAGGTAATAACCATTGGGAATAAGGATGTCATCAGCAGTAAGGTTAATACCATAGCGTTGATACTGTGGAGGCATCATTGTTTTGTCGCGGTCTGGAGTTTCATGAAGATCAACTGCAGCAGCAAAATTACGACCGACCCGCTCGCGTGCATCATCTAACACATCCATAACCAATTGTGCCTCTGGCACATAGGGCTTTGAGCGGTCAAAGCTTCGGTTGGGGTCCCAAGCATCGTGAGTCCATCTTTGATTCACCTCGTAGGCAAAAGGACTCAAGCAAGGAAAGACTAAAAAGTTAAATTGATCGGAATAATTGGCAGCATCTTTTTCAAGAAACTCAAGAGCTCCATAAACACCACTTTCTTCATAACCATGGGTTCCACCAGTCACGATGACATTGGGTTTTCCGTTGGTAACGTCACCGACCTCGGCATAATAAAGAGGGTAACGACTTTGATAATCCTCAGAACTGAGGACCGCTCCATCAATGGCGAGTTCATTTCTATTCTGAAGACTAAGGTTTCCGTAAGATTGAATTTTAATCTTGTTCCCAGGTTGTTTTAACCTTTCTATACGCTCGAGTACCTGCTCAGCATAAGACCTCTGAAATGTCTGCTTCGAGAGCCATTCTATTTTATCACTTTCATTCCACGTATCTTTGCTTGGATCCATCAGTATCTCCTAATACTTATGACATATATTAGATCAAAAGATCTCTAGTCAATAAAACTCAAAGAATCCCATTTTAGAAAAAATTGACTTGTGTGCTACCAAATTGGTTACAGCATCTTTGAAACAGATAACAACGACTCTATCGGAAACGTTGGCGTCCATAACATCTCTTGGGAGAACAATCGGTGTGAAATTGGTTATTGGATATTGGATATTGGATATTGGGAGAATACGAAGGCTATGGATTGATGCCAGCAGCCGTAACAGCTCTAGAGCAACCATCTTCCCCGGAGCCCAGACCACCCCACTGCACACGCAATCATATGGTGGCTCCAATTATTCATAGATTTTATCTATGGTAATGATGGTTTTTTAATATTATTATTTATGGAAAGGTTCCCCTATAACCCAACTTGTAAACAAGATTCATCCAAGGGGGATCAAATGAAAACTTTAATCACACTAATGTTCGTCTTTTTCGCTAATCAATCCCATGCACAATGGGGAATACCTGATGTTGTAGAAACAATCTCTGATCAAACGAGATCTGTTGAACTGAAGGTCGCAGAAAGCACCTTCATTCCCAATATTCAAGGCTACGCCTGTGCACTTCCGGCGATCAATATTCCATTCTACCAAATTTGGGATGCAAAACTAAGACACAACCAAACGTACGCCTTTGGAGTCAATGGCTACGGTCTTCGTATTCAAGACCCTAATATGCAGTTTTGCGTTGGCTGGCCATCCCCTGAACAAGTTTTTGGAGTACCAATGAACGAAGGTGACATCATAAATTTAGAGGTACGCGTCGTTAGAGAAATCGTCGAATACAAAGTCAATGGAGAAAACACAACATACCTTCGCGAAACCATAACAAGTGAGCTTGGGGGACATACGCTATTTAGTGATGCTTTGGTCGCTCTTTAAATACCGATCTATCGGTAACTATAACATTCATCCGATCTATAAGCCCCTTTCTCTGGAAGGGGCAAATACAAGGTTAAAAGACAAAAAAACTATAAATGCTTTTAGAATCTTGCCAGAATTATCTCTATTATTCTCTTTGAGTCTTTAGAAACTGCAAGTACTTAAAGAGATTTTCCAATTCCTTATCGCTGATCTCTTCTTTTGTGAAAGATGGCATTTTGCTTTCGGGCCAATACCTGAGCGTTCTTGAGTTACGGATGAATATTTTTAAATACTTTTTTTGCCAGTACTGCAATGGACTATGAGGCCAGATGAGATCCGGACCCATTTTCTTACCCCCCAATTTATTGAGGCTGTGGCAAGGAAAGCAATTTTTAAAGAAAACCTTTTGCCCCTTGGACACCGGATGGAAACCCTTCATTTTTGGACCTGGCATCAAGCTGGGATAAAGTTTCTCCGGAGACTCTTTGAGTTCCACCCGATTCACTTGGAAGATCCACTCCTCAGGTCCGACACCTTCTGGGTCCGTCCAGAAAAGATAATAAGGCCCTATGGGTTGGCCTTTTCTTGCCTTCGCCCAGACACCATTCACAGGCTTCAAAGCCAACCAAGCTTTGGGTTGTTCGGCCAAAATTCTTTGTTTGCTGACTATGACAGTCATCCCATCTTTCGCGATAAAGTGAAAAGAGTCGGCATCTTTCATACTTTTTTTAGAAAACAGTTCACTCGCTGGCAAAGCTTGATATTGGACCCTTTTGCCTGCGTTCATTGGATCTTTTGGTAACACAACTGTTTGTGTGTTTTTGTCTCGCAATAAGTCTTTCAATGAGAGGGTGTTTTTTTCATTGGAATCTACCAAGGTCAAACTGTTGGCTGAAACAAAACTAAGTAGCAATACAGTAACAAACGCCATAACTTAACTTACCCCCCCCAAAGAGAATCGAGCAAAAAAAAAGCTGACTTAAAAAGTCAGCTTTTGTATTAATTGCTTTATTTTAACAAAAGGAATTAATTGATCACCTTAACATTTGTTGCGCATGGACCTTTTTGACCTTGTCCGATTTCAAATTCGACTTTATCGCCGTCTCTAGGCTCAGTTCCTTGAATTTCAGAAATATGAAAAAACAAGTCATCCCCATTCTCAGGAGTGATGAAACCAAAACCTTTGCTACCATTAAAAAACTTTACTGTACCTTTATTCATTAAAACCTCTTGTAATTTGTTATGAACGGCAGGGTATCACACACTCGGAAAGAACAAAGCCATTTCTATACATTTCTAATATTTTCTTCCATCAGATCGAACTCATTCCATTTAAGCTTATAGAGTCGATAATTATTATCAATAAGAGCCTGGAATGAAGTGTCAATTCCAGGGATTCGAACGATTATTTAGCCTTTTAAAGTAGAAATTCTTTAAGATTTTTCAGGTAAAAATCAAAGGCTTCTTTATCCAAGGTGGTCCCATCACCCTTAGAACGTGGGCGCTTAGGGGCCGGTGGCGGAAAGTCACCAAAGGTGGGCGTGTAAAAAGGTGACAACACTCGATGGTCCCCCTCTTCTGGCTGTAGAAAGTAAAAACCGAGAAGGTCTTTATTAGAGTCCACCATAACGACTTTTTGCGACTCAATCTCGACAGGAGAGGCCTCCGCCAAGCCCAAGCCTTTTTCGCTCGGGTCCCAAAGGATACGGTCCTCTTCGAAGATGTCGTTGGCATCACGATCTTTATCAATGTACAAAATGGCTATACCATTTGTGTTCTTCTCAATAAGTTCTCTGTATTTAATATTCATGCGGTAAGAATAGTTTAAAAAACTGCATTTGTCTAATTGATAGTACACACAGACTCAGTCTATGCCTTCGCTGGGAACAAAGAAATTGATTTCCCTCTACCTCAATGACATTCTTTATCTGCATCCATAAACAAATGAGGGATTTATGAGGACTTTTTTTAAAGTTTTAGGAATTGTAGTCTTGATTTTGTGCACATTGATCTTATCTGTCCAGATTGGTTTCTCCCTGAAATCAAAAAAGACTTTTAAACCCCAAGATTTCACGATCGCTGAAGACGTCACTCAGGCCAGCATTGAGATGGGACAAAGGATGTACACTGTCCGGAATGGCTGTGTCGACTGCCACGGAGATGACCTTGCTGGCGTTAAAATAATGGAAAATGGTGCCATGGGCTCACTATACGGAGCAAATATCACCCCTGCAGCCCTCCATTCCTGGTCTGACGAAGAGATCGCTCGAACCATTCGTTATGAAGTCCACAAATCCGGCCACTCCTTGCGCTTCATGCCTGTCTTTGATTATGAGAACCTGAGTAAAGAGGATGTGGCCTTCTTGGTTACTTACATAAGAAGCGTCCCTCCGATCGAGAAACCAAGCCATACAAATACTTTTGGTCCCGTCGCAAAAGCGTTGTCTGTTTTTGGACAAATGCCAGTCATGTTTCCTGCCCATATCGTTGATCAAACCCAAGGTTTTCAAGAGAAACCTCCCGAAGGCGCTACCGTTGAGTTTGGCAAATATCTTGCCCATTCTTGTACCGGTTGCCATGGATCTGAATTTCGAGGCGGAAAAATTCCTGACGGCGACCCAGCATGGCCAGCAGCCGCAGATATCCGTTTTGAAGCCAGCACCCTCTGGAACGAGGAAAAGTTTTATCGTGTTTTGGAAACCAGAACTTCTCCTATAACGGAGTTAGCTTTGCGTTTTCCGATGCCCGTAAATCAATTGAAAGGTATAAACTCGGTGGAAAAAAGGCACTTTGGCTCTGCCTGTATTCTTTAAAATAAAAATGACTACAAGCAAAAAAGACATCATTATGAATATCCAATATAAACCAATTCGAGCGGAACAAACCTTCCCCCTTAGGCAAAAAGTTCTTCGACCACAACAGAACTTGAATGAAATGCTGTACCCTCTCGACAAGGTGACAGGCAGTTTTCATATGGGCGCCTTTGCCGAGGGTGAAATCGTTGGAATCGCCTCGGTCTACCCAGAGTCACAGAGTGGTGATCTCCATCAGGGTGACTGGCGCTTACGAGGCATGGCCGTTTCTCCGAGTCTGCAAGGTCAAGGTGTTGGCAAGGCCCTGATTAAAGAGTGTTTGGACTACACGAAAAGTCAGGCCGGTCGCATGGTGTGGTGTAATGCTCGCACATCGGCGATCGGGTTCTACGTTTCCTTAGGCTTCAATAAAGTGGGTGAAGAGTTTGAAATTGAGGGAATCGGCCCTCACTACGTCGCGAAATATTTACTCCGCTGAAAGGCTGCGATTGCGACTAATAGGTATTTAACCGCTCAATGCGCGAGATTGAGTCCTCTTCGGAGCTCTCTAAAAATTTCTGAATTAAGTTTTCATCGACTTCGAGATCCATCTTTTCAGAAAGTATGGCCATCGCTTCAGGCTCGTCTCCACTTTTCCAATAAGACTCTGCCAGATAAAGGTATCCTAGGTAAGAATCTGGAAACTCTGCGATGTACTCCAAAGAAATTTCCGCCATATTATCATAATCTTTTAGAGCAGAGAGCCGCAGAAATGGGATATGTAGCAGTTCATGGTCAAGATCCACAAGCTCATCGGAAGATAGGTTCTCTCGCCCTAGTTCTTCTTGAATCTGTGCGCGAATGTCATCTTCAGGGTTGATACCAGAAAAGCTCAACATCTCGTCCATTAGGTCCTCGTAGGTCTCAAGCTCCACCACCTTTTGAAACTTAACCTCCAAAAGCAAGAGACTGATCATCTTACTTTTATAAGCCGAATAGTTCTCGGGCTCTTCACTGATTAGACTGTTTGCGAATTCAATGTTCTTTTCAAGGCCTTGTTCTGACAACTCTCCAACTTGTGACATTTGGTAAATCAACTCATTAGAAATTTGTGCAACATCCATGGAATCGATACTGGGTTGTGGCAGCTCAACTTCTACCACTTTCGTCGTTTCCTTTTTATCCGAACTCGATCTAGGGTCAGCACCACGGTGCTGTGAGGCTTGAGGGTCTATCAATTTCGGTTTGTATGTTTTTACCTTCGGTGGCAGGTGGCGTACAATCTCTGCGGGCCTGAGTTTCAATCGATTGCCTTTTTCAAAACCATAAAGATAGCCCAATAGAGCTGCGGCAGGAACCACCACAATTAGAAATAAGGAAGCAGTCGTTTTTTTTGTCATATTTGTCTATACTAACTGAAACTCAGAGTTTTTTATAGAGCCATTGCCCCCTAAATTTGGGATTGATTGAGAACTGGCGCGTTGGCCCACTCTTTCCAATAACGACAGTCTCTGATTGGATCTTTTATATTAATTGGGTCATGGAATTCAACCTTCGCCTTGATCGACTGCTGGCGATTTAATTTTATTAGGTGATGAGGAAAAAAGTCTTTGTCGATATAGGCCACTTCTCTCAACGGTTGGTAACTGATCCGAAACGGCTGCACTATACAGTCGGTCGTCATTGCAATATCAAAAGCTCCTTTCTTCCAAGACTTTTCTCCGTCGATGGATGTTGTCCCAGAAGGAAAGACAACCACTCTCTTGCCCTTGTGGATGGCATCTTGAATCGAATTCTTTGCCGAGTTTCTTGATACTTTGTTATTCCGCTTTACAAAGACCGTGTCCAATTGCTTGGCTCCCGCCCCAAACAGGGGCCATCGCTGCAATTCCTTTTTTGCGACAAATGAAATGCGATCGATGGTACCCATCAACAAAGGGATGTCCAAATAACTAATATGGTTTCCTAAGAACAACATCGATCTCTGTGCACAGGGAGTCCCCACCAATTCCAAATCAACACTGAGACGACCAAGGATATTCTGCGCCCATCGCATTTTTAAGGTATCGAGGCTTTCTTTTGATCTTTTGGATTCCTTCAGACTTCGACGAGTCTGAGTTAAAATACCAAGAAATCGATTAAGGGCTTGTAAGCTTTCCATGGGCTCATAATAGTCTGAAACAGCAGACCCTTAAGTCAGGATTTGGTTTAGATGCCTCTATTCTGAGCGATGGCGCGCAAAAAGGAAGAGAGTCCACTAAAATATCATTGAATATCTTGTGAAATGGCTCTTGATTTCCCACATCGACCTTACATAACAATCAATTTGTCAGTTAAGAAAGGCAGCTCTTCTGTGACAGGTGATTGGGGCGGACTTGACTCGACTGGTTCTGGTTCAAGACCACTGGCTTCAACAAAGTTGGACGGAGGAAACACATGCTCGTAAATACTGTGAAAGATTCCACCACACCGGTCGGGGTAGTGGTTTTGGGTCCCGATCGCTAGCACACGTCGATAATTTCGCAATTGGTTGCAAGGAAGCTGCCCCACATTTTTGGCGGCAAATCCACCACTCGAGTACCCAAACAATGAACGGTCCGGGGCCAACGGGGCTCCATCACAGGCCTGTCGTGACAGCGATTCAATTTCTGCTAAACCGACCCCACCCCATGTGTGATTGCCATTGCTATGAATGCGAGGAGCCACCGGCATCGCAATGCGAATTCGCATTCGGCGGGCGAGGTCTAAAAGATAGCGGCGATTTTCAAATTCAGTGCGACGGCTATGAGTCATCGAAGTTCCGTGAGCGGTGAACCAACCATGAAGGTACATGCCTTTAACAGGCCAATTGGTTTCACCTTCGGGGATACAAACCATACCTGGCTTGTTGGGGTTGCCGGATTCATGACCCACATTCTGAGCCATCGCTTGGAAAGAAGTGGCTAAAATAAACAGTGTTATGATTCCTATACTTTTCATCAAAAGTCTCCTACCTCGCTACAAGTAATTAAAGTAGCAAGAATTATTCCATTTCAAACAAGTTTTATTTGATTCTAACCGTCTCATAATGAGACGGCAAAGAACTTTACCGACACGGACTTCCAAGAATTTTGCAATTGATCAAATAGTGACGACAGACTAAGATTTTCACATGGAAATTCAACACGATAAAGAGAAGCAAAGATTTTTCGTTAAAATTGACAATAAAGAAGCCGAGCTCACCTACAAAAAAGTCGAAGACAATGTTTTGAACTTTGACAGTACTTTCACCCCCGAAGAATTGCGAGGGCAAGGTCTCGCTGGAAAAATCACAAAAGCGGCTTTGGAGTACGCACAAGCCCATAATTTAAAAGTAATCCCTGGCTGCCCTTACGTAGAAAAATACATCGAAAAGCACAGTGAGTTTGAATCTATTTTAGCTGACTAAAAGGCCTATTTTATCAATCAAAACCACCTAGATGACAGGTTCTAATCAGAACTGTTAGATTTTACGCAATTCTCGTCTATCATAGACATTGAGATACGGAGGATTTGTGAAAATAATTGCCATCGCCCTAATGTTGTTCTCAATGGCTTTTGCCAAAGAAAGTATTCAAAAACATGGTTTTCTAACCCAGACTCACCCTGAAGTGATTTTGGAAACCAACGATAAGATCTATTACCTTAAAAAAAGTTTCTTGCTAACCAATCGGGATCGAATTGCAAAGGGAAAGAAGAACCTTGCCAGTTATTTGAAAAATTCAAGAAACAAAAGGAAATCAATAATTTCAGATATTCAAGTGCAGTACAGTTTGAAGAAGTCTGACATCCTTAAGGTCAAAAAAGTGCCGCAAAAAAATCAAAGGAAAACTCGATGAAAATCTTTGTTTATTTCACTTCCGTTTTAATGTTCGCTCAATTTTCACAGGCTAATGAAGAGGTCGCCACTGTGCACTCGCACAATGCTCCTTTTGTTAGACAGATTCGTTCGCTCAATCCAAGCGTAGAGGCTGATTGCCAAACCGCTCAAAACATCATCCCAAACTTCAAGGCTTTACGAATCTTGTTTGCCGATGGTTATCGTCAGATGAGTTTTCCCTTAGGTCCACCTGTTAAGTATCGCTGCCCTTGCACCTCTTATCAAATGCACAACTCCCACGGTGGAGTGGGCAACAATTTTGGCACTGAGTGGCAGAATGGAACTCATCAAATTGGTGGTCCAGAAAATAGATTTATCAGCGGTATACCGCCCATTTGGGGGAAACAGAGTGGTGACCCAAACGGTTACCCTTTAGAAAGTCCTGCAATGGAAGTCGTTCCTCTCAATTTAAATGTCGGTACCAGCATCTGCCATCAGCTCGAAACAATGCAAAAGTTGACAGAGGCTTTTGAGCTACCTGCGGCTGATGCTCCGGCAGTGACTAGGGGGTCTGATACGAGCACAGAGCCATGATCTAGCAACGATGAAGGCAGACGCTATTGTGGAATACCTATTCTTCAAATTGATTAAGAAATTCTTTCTTCTCTTTTCTTGATTTGTTTATCTGCTTTAACATCTTTTTCAACTGAGGCGTTTTGGGGTTTTCATCATCCAAAGAGCCAGTACCACCGGAACAATCACTCGCCGGCGCACGAACGGCTTTCACATAGGTTCGAGCCTTGCTGATCACTTCTCGATAAAAAGATGGAGCCATATATTTGGTGGTATAAAAATAAGTACCCGCCGAGGATAGAACTGCCGTGACTAAAACAATCAGCATTATTTTCATCATTTCCCCTCCATACCCATCTCTTTACAAAGAGTTGGGCATTTCTTGGTTTAAACTATTTTTTTTTTCAGGGAAGACTTCCGCCTGATAGATGGTTTGCATGCGATCGGGTCCCACAGAAATCACTGGAATCTCGACCCCCACACCGTCTTTAATAAACTGAATGTAGTCTTGGGCTTGCTTAGGCAAATCGTCAAAGTTTTGCGCTTGGCTGATATCGGACTTCCAGCCAGGAACCTCAGTGTAAACAGGCTCCACATTTTGAATCTCGTTACTCATAAAAGAGAAATTCTCAACAAGGGCTCCGTTAACTTTGTAATGGGTGCACACTTTTATGGTTTCAAAAGCAGAGAGCACATCCAATTTTGTTAAGATCAAACGGTCAATTCCACCGACATGAATTGCGTAGCGCAAAGCCACCAAATCCAACCAACCACAACGGCGACGACGCCCAGTGGTTGCACCAAATTCGTGCCCCTCTTTTTGCAAGAGCTCTCCGGTGTCGTTTTCTTGTTCCGTCGGAAATGGTCCAGCTCCCACCCGAGTGCAATAAGCTTTGGTGATTCCATAAATTTTTGAAATGTACTTCGGACTCACTCCCACACCCAAGCAAGCGGCTGCGGCTCCTGTTGAAGAACTGGTCACATAGGGAAAGGTTCCATGCAGATTATCCAGAAGAACCCCTTGAGCCCCTTCGAACAAAACGCGCTTACCACCTTGAATCATCTTGGTGACCTGTAGGCTCACATCCTCACAGCGATAAGGCTTAAGAATTTTCGCCACTTCAACCAACTCATTATAGGCTTGATCCAAGTTCACTGGCTCTTGCCCATATAGTTTTTCAAAGAGAATGTTTTTTTCTTCAATGGCTTTTTCTAATTTATCTTTTAAGTCTTCACAGAACAAATCACGAAACAAAAGAGCTCGCCGTGAGGCTCGGTCTTCATAGGAAGGACCAATCCCACGACCAGTGGTCCCAATTTTAGTCCCCGACTTCCATGCTTCTCTGGCTTGATCCAATTTTCTATGAAAGGGTAAAACCAATAGAGTCCCATCAGAAATGGCAAGCTGACTGTCGTCTTTTAAAAAACCAGAGGTTTTTAAACCATTAATTTCTTCTACCATTTCAAATGGATCGAGTGTGACTCCACTGCCGATCATGCAACGAACATGACTGTGTAAAACTCCCGATGGGATGAGGTGCAGAACCGTTTTCTGACCATCAACGATCAAGGTGTGCCCGGCGTTGGCGCCCCCTTGGAACCGAACCACAGCATCGCTTTGCGAAGCCATAGCATCAACGAGTTTTCCTTTTCCTTCGTCCCCCCACTGGGACCCAACGACAATAAGTGCAGACATAATATTCCTTTACACTTGGTTGGTTCTAGCAAGGTGCCCTTTGCAAGCCTATTAAAAACAGGCAATGCGGGTCGTCAAACACCAAGGGCGCCTAAAAAAAATACAAAACTAAGGGGAATTCCCCTTAGTTTTTCCACCACAGAGCTTGCGGAGGCAGCTCACCAGAGGGAGTCTCTCCTTTCAAAAGGGCTAAGACTTTCTCTAGTGCCGCTTGCGAAGAGGCTTGCAGAGCTTCTTCAGTGCTGGCTCCAATATGAGGGCTCAAGCAAACATTCGACAATTCCAATAATCGTGACTTCAACGCTAAAGGTTCTTTAGCAAACACATCCAGCCCCGCTACAAAGTCTGGATTTTCCAGGAGATGCTCAATAAGATCCACTTCATTGACCACATCCCCGCGGGCCATGTTGATTAAAATGGCTCCTGTATTCATCCATTGCAAAGTCTCTTTTTTGATCATTTGAAATGTTTCTTTGGTTTTAGGAACATGCAGACTGATCACATCGGCTGTGCGCATTAGCTCTTCGTAACCCAACATCGTCACTCCTGGAGCTTCATTCTCCAAATACGGGTCATAGGCAAAAACTTTCATCCCAAGTGCCTTGGCCTTGCGAGCAACAGTAGCACCCACTCGTCCCAAGCCGATGATTCCTAATTGTAAACCTGAAACTTGCCGGCCTAGTAAAAGGGATCTCTCCCACTGCCCTCGTCGCAACTGTTGATTAGCCAAATTCCATTTTCTAGCACAGTTGAAAAGCATGGCAATTGTCAGCTCGGCAGCCGCCTCGGTTTGGGTTTCGGGTGTATGAAACACTCGAACTTTGGCCGCCTGGGCTGCTTGCAGGTCAATATGATCAAATCCACTAGTGGCAGTGACTACAAACTTTAGGTTTGGCATTTTTTTAAAATAATCTTTATCTAAATTCGTGGAGCTTCGAATGATCAGAGCCTCGGCTTCTGGTAAGAGTTCCACCTGGTCGCCCAAATTTTTCAGATAACGACAATCAGCTCCCTCCACCTGAGGCAAACGCAAACGTAAGTTTTCACTGAATCGGTTGGTGATCAGAACAAGGGGAGAACTCATAGGTATTTCTCGATGGCCTTCGCTGTCCGCAGCAGGTCTTCTTGGGTCATGTCACCCATATGTCCAACCCGTAAAACTCGGTCTTTCAATTGGTCTTGCCCAGCAACAATTGTGTAGCCTTCCTGGTTCACTTTGTTTTTAATGTCCGTCGCAGAAACTCCTTCAGGTACCTGCAAACAAGTCAAAGAGGGACTGGCTGTTTTAGGAAACAGAGGCAATGAGACATTTTTTCGGAAGAATGCAGCCCGTTCAGCGATATTGTGCAAATGTCTTTCAAATCCAACTTCGATCAACATCTTTTGCAGAACTATATCCAACCCTATGACAAACTGTGTGGGAGTGCTGAATCGAGTTTTTCCCGAGGCATTGGCTTTGCGTTCCGCTGCCAAATTAAAATAGTAACTTTTAATGTCAGACTTACAGCTTTGCGCTTTTTCAGACAGCGAAACAAAAGCCACCCCTGTGGGAAGCATAAAAGCTTTCTGCGAGCCCCCCACCACAGCATCCAGCCCCCAATCATCCATTGGCAAGGGCGCTGCCCCTAATGCTGTTATGCCATCAACCAAGGAGAGAACATTTTGTTGTTGGCATATTTGCGCCAATTCCTGGGTGGGAAGAAGTGCTCCAGTACTGGTTTCACAGGCTTGCCATGCCAAAGCTTGGTAGTCATCGTTCTGCAAGCGGGTGAGAACTTGATTCAAGTTCACGTCTTCTCCCCATGACACCTGAATTTCATCGAAGGGGATCCCAAAGCTGGATGCGATTTTTCCCCAACGTTCACCGAATTTTCCAGCATTGATAAAGAGGGCCTTCTTTTTCGTGGTGAGGGTATTCACCATGATCGCCTCTAATCCACCGGTCCCGGTGGCAGCCAATAAATAAACTGGCTGTTGGGTTTGAAACACCTGAGGAAGACGATCCAAAACTCTTTGCAGTATTTCGCCAAACTCTTCTGAGCGATGGTGACATTCGATTTCAGTCAAACTCTTTTTGACATCGTCAGACATAGGCACTGGACCTGGAGTCATCAATTTTTTGCCGACAAAGGGGGTATTTTCCATAGGACGCCAGCTTAATTCTGTGTGGCCTAAAGTTCAAGCCACTGACGTGCTTTTCCTGTTGAAAAAATACAGGGGTCTCGATACCTTAGGCGCATGAGAATAATACTATGGCTAACCCTACTCAGCCTTTGTCACTGTGGCTACAATTGGGGACATCAAACTAGAGAACTTCCTGGCGGACATAAAACTGTTTATGTGGAGCTTTTTAAAAACCCCACAAAAGAACTAGGACTGGAGTTGTATTTCGCCAAGGCCATAACTCAAGAGTTGGAACGCTCTGGCTTTGCCATCGTAACCGATGAGAGTATCGCCGAACTTGTCATCAAAGGTGATATCTTGAGCGCCGATGTGGTTGGAGCCGCCTCGTCACCCAACTTCAATTCCATCGACTATTCTGGTACCACTCCGGCCACCCGAGAGAACATCCCTTACTCCGCCTCGTTCTGGACATCCTACACTGTTAATTTGGCAGTCAATCTACGAGCCGTCCGCTCAAGAGATAAGCACTTGGTATGGCAATCCACAATTTCTGACTCCGATTCTTTTCAGAGTTCACGCCTAAGACGCCAGGGGCTGCGCTCATCAAATGTTCTTTACAATGAAGCGAGAAAAAAGCAGACTATCAAACTCCTTGCCAAGGAAATGATGACAGACGCGTTCGATCGATTGACGGAGAACTTTTAGTGGCCCAGCAAAAGCAATCGCTGCTTGATTTAAAAAACTTTATCACCTTGAACAAAGGCAGCATTTGCTATTTGTCCACGGATGAAGATTTTTTCATTGAAGAGGCTGTCGAGTACATAAAATCTGAAAAGTTAGACGACGCTTCAAAGGATTTTAATTACGATGTTTTCTACGGCAAAGAAACCGATGTCAGCCGTGTTTATGACATTGTTGAGACCTTACCGATGATGGTCACAAACCGTTTAGTGATGATCCGTCGGGCTCACGAGTTGAAAGACAAAGACTGGCAAAATCTTATGCCGGTTTTGACCAACCCTGTCCCCTCCACCTTCCTTGTCTTTGTGGGTGACAAACCGGATGGTCGTAAAAATGTAATCAAAGAATTGCTAAAAAACTTGACCCACTTTCATTTTGCAAAGCCTTACGAGCGAGAGTTTCCGCAATGGGTGCAGTATATCTGCAAAAAACACAACCAAAAGATTGATGACGACGCCATTCACTTGCTCATGCAAATCGTTGGCCCCAACCTTTTAGAAATCAAAAATGAAATCCTAAAACTTGGCCAATACGTTGGCTCTAAAAAGTCCATCAGTGCCAGTGATGTGAT
>CBDUOS010000089.1:0-14642 GCA_965368905.1 uncultured Bdellovibrionales bacterium
CTCTAAAATCCAAAGTCTCGCCGATGATTTAGCTCTCGTGTTAGGAGCCAAGGCCATTCGAATATTGACGCCGATTCCAGGAAAAACAACGGTCGGAATCGAAGTTCCTAACCAAGAACTTTCTATGTTGAGATTTTCAGAAATGATTCAGACTTGTTTGAAAATGAAAGGCATGGAGTTGCCAGTTCCACTTGGATTGGATGTCTACAACAAAGCTCATGTGAATGATCTAACAAAAATGCCTCATCTTTTAGTTTCAGGGACGACTGGATCAGGGAAATCAGTTTTTATGAACTCATTGATCTCTGGTTTGATATTTCACAAATCACCAAAGGAACTCCGCTTCTTAATGATTGATCCGAAGATGATCGAATTGAGCCCTTACAACGGAATACCTCACTTGTTGAAGCCGGTGATTACTGATGTTGAAGAAGCAAAAAATCTCTTACTGTGGGCGGAAAAAGAAATGGACAAGCGCTATCAAGTGTTTGCAGAAATGCAGTCAAAAAACATTACCAGTTTCAACCAAAGTATTAAAAAGTCTTCTAAGCGTGCTGTTGAAGGCCGTTTGAATAAGAAAATTGATTGGAAGTTCGAGGAGATGCCTTACATCGTGATTGTGATCGATGAATTGGCTGACTTGATGTTGACACAAAGAAATGAAGTGGAACGTCCGATCACTCGTATCGCACAAAAAGCTCGAGCCGCCGGAATCCATATGGTGATGGCCACACAGCGTCCATCGGCTGATATTGTAACCGGTCTGATCAAAACCAACTTTCCAACTCGGGTTTCATTTAAAGTGTCCTCGGGAATCGACTCGCGAACAATATTGGACCAACCAGGAGCCGAAAAACTTCTTGGTAATGGAGACATGTTGTATCTTGCCCAAGGTAAAGCCATTGAACGTCTCCAGGGTAGCTTTATGTCTGAAGACGAAGTGAAGAAAGTGGTTCGCTCGGTTAGTTCGCAAGGAAAACCCGAAGTTAAGAAAAAGGGTCGGCGTTAAGCGGCCCCTATGCGATCAACTGTCTTTCTATTAATATTCTTAGCTTCCCCAAGCCTGATGGCAAGAGACCAGCTACTTGGCCAACCAGCCCGGGCCTATGAGAAATATGATGGTTTCGCCAAAAGTGGAGAGATCTGCAGAAATGTGGCCGGCCCAGCCCGGCGTCGTTTGCTGCAAATGCGTCGCGAGGGGCATAAAGTGGTCTTAATTTTGACCAGTGGCTCGCCCATTAAAATGTCAAAATGGCGGATACGCGATGAGTTTCAAGGCGTTGTTTACTCCACAATTTATCAGTACATAGATGCCTTAGAGGAATACGCTCGCCGAACCACCCGTTGGAGTCAGCCAAGTGATTACAAAGCCCGTGTGAATGAATGTGTGCGCGGTCGTGGTCAATTGAATGGTCGGTCTTGTGTCGAGAATTCAAATGTTCGTTATTTTCATATAGGATTTGTGATTTTGGATCCACGATTTGGAGATGACCCTAAAGTGGTTCACTTTTACGGTGACCCGAAATACAAATTTTTAAAGGCGAGTATTTTTGTCGAGTCTTTGGATTCATTTCTTCGCGCCGATCGCCTAACCCATTGTGATACGACATTGTTAAAGTTGGGACGAAGAATGGAAAGTAAGTTGTTTAAGTTTTTACGTGGGGACCACGCCCAGCAAGTTCTAGCACAAGGCAGTCACAGTTATAACCTGGTCGCTCACCCTTGGAAAACCTTGTCTCAGAACTGCAACATATGGGTGAGTGAAGTCTTAGCCTCAGCCTATTTCGTAACCGAAGATTCTTGGCCGAAAACCGATCGGGCCTTAGCCAAAAGAGTATTAAGTCAAACCTCGTTTCGACCGGTAAAGGTTCCGTTGACTGGAAAACAAAGGTTGGGACGTGTCGCAGCCCCTTTTATCGGAGGGATCAATAGCGAAGAAGGTAACATCGATCATTATTACGGAGTGGCAGATATCGTGCCCGCTCGATCGATCATTGAATGGCTCGACAAGTTGGGGCAGTTCCGTTCAATAGAGACCGTGCAGGATGCACGATAATATTTAGAACCATTCCTGTTTTTTTAGACTGAAGGGTGAATGGACGATTCTCCCGGAGCCAGTCGCAAAGAAAGCTCTGGGTCAAAATGGTCACGGCAGCGAGCTTCATACATTTTGAAAGATCCCACTAGAACTTCTTTTTGGTCGGCAACCAGGCGTTGGGTGCGAGTGGCCGACTCACCACATTGCACACAAATTGCATATTGTTTTCGAATCACATCGGCTACGGCGAGCAACTGAGGCATCGGTCCAAAAGGATGACCCTGCCAATCGGTATCGAGCCCTGCGAGAAGAACGCGACGTCCGTGGTTGGCCAACTTGCTGACCACTTCCACCAACTCCTCTCCAAAGAACTGAGCTTCGTCGATTCCAACAACACGTGTGTCATGGTTCACGTGCTTGTAAATGTCCTCGGCTTTGTCGATAACAATGGAATGCAAAGATTCGTTGTCATGGGAAACGATTTCATTTTCAGAGTAGCGTTGGTCCACTTTTGGTTTGAATGTCAAATAGGGTTGACGAGCGTACTCACAGCGACGAATTTGACGTATGAGCTCTTCAGTTTTTCCGCTGTACATGCAGCCACAAATAACCTCAATTGATCCCGGTCGAAGTTTGGTAAAAGCGTGATCCACAAGGCCCCCCTCTAAGCGAAAAGGTAGGCTAGCAGTCTTTTTTTTAACCAGGCAAGAGTTTTCTAGAGCTATTTTTTCAGCTATTCATTTTGCGGATCAAACCAGCAGTCCATAGGAATTTTGGTTCCATTGGCCTTGGTGATTACGGCAATCTTTCTGCCAGGTTGAAAAACCTCGGAGATTTCGATTTCGAAAGCCCCATTGTCAGCGCCAAAATATTTGCTGCCATCGGGTGCAATATCCAAAAATCCCCCATTGAACTGCAAGCCGGGGCTGGCAGAGTTGGGGCCATACATGGTGACGGCCACCCAGTCTTGCAATGGGTCGGGGAGTCCGGGTAAATCAATTAGAAGATATTGAATTGTGAAGTCCATTTGCAAAACGTCATTATGACAGTACTCTCGATAGAAGAGGTAATCATCGACACCTTCGTGAAGTTCGGGCGCCACATAGATCTTATCATTGAAAAAGGCCATAAATGGGTTGTAGGATTTGCGTAAAACTCGATCAAAAACCACTCCGGCTTGCCCTTGGTCGTTGCAACGATTCCAATTAACAAGACCCGATACGGTGTCTCCGTTCAATTCCAAGTTTTCCACCGGGCCGGCCCAGTCACTGGAGCAATTGGGGGAGGGACTAAAATAGTCAAAAGAACGTTTGCCTTGAAAACCCAAGTCGCCACCACTGCTGGAACTTGATGTGATTGTGCCAGACAAATCCCCTGAACTCTTACTGCAGTTGTTGTAAGATAAGAGAATCGGAATCAAAAATACTAAGAAAAAAAGTCTTTTACGCCCCATACTAAGGTCTTATCGGCGGATAAAAAGAAATATTAAGACCTTAAATTTTTATCAGGTTGAGACGGCTTTAGGAAATTTCGGCAGCGGTAAACGAGCCAGCATGACTCCACCTATGAGGAAGAGGACCAGGATCGCCAATAGGGAAAGGCGTGAGTTTTCAGTGATCAGCCCTGTTAATCCCACCAAGAAAGGGCCTAGGATGGCTGAGAATTTACCGAACATGTTGTAAAAACCAAAAAACTCAGTGGAGTGTTTGGCATCGGGGATCAGTTGCGCAAACAGTGAGCGACTGAGGGCTTGTACGCCTCCTTGTACCAACCCCAAAACCACGGCCAGAATATAAAAATGGGTGGCGGTGGAGATGAAAGCTCCCATCAAGCAGATCATACTGTAGATAAAAATTCCGAGGAGAATCCCAGCTTTGGTACCAGTTTTCTTTGCTAAAAGGCTGAAGATTAAGGTGGCCGGAAAACCAACAAACTGAACAATAACGATGGCTTTAATCAGGTCGGCAGATTGCAAATTAATAGACAACGCAAAGTCGACGGCCATCTTAAAAATTGTGTGAACACCATCGATGTAAAAAAAGTAAGAGATTAGAAATGTGATCAGGGTTGGATGTTTTTTGATTTTTAAAAGTGTTTGGTAAACTTCACGAAACCCATCCATCAGTTTGGCTTTGGCCTTGACGGCCTTTCGCTCTTTAACAAAAAAGATTAAGGGTAAGGTGAAGAGAAACCACCAGGCACCGACGCTGATAAAAGCCCATTTCACACCTTCGGCGGCGTTGGCCAAGCCAAAGAGTTCGGGTTTTGTCACCATCAGAGCATTCATCACCACCAGGACACCGCCCCCGAGGTAGCCCAAACCGTAACCCAAGCAACTGACCCAATTGAGAGACTCATGGTCGCTCACGCTGAAGATCAACGAGTCGTAAAAAAGATTGCCGCCAGAAAACCCAATCCAAGCCAACCCATAAATCGCCAGAGCCATGCCCCAGTGGCCTTCGGGCACAAAGTAGAACAGGCCACAACAAAAGCTTCCTAAAATGGCAAAGGCCACAAGGCCCTTCTTCGCAAAACCGTAAAGGTCGGCAAAGCTGCCTAGTATTGGAGCAGATGTTGCAAAAGCAAGGGCTGCCAACGACATGGTTGTGCCCAGATAAAAGGTGCTTTCGGTGGGCGAGAGGTGGGTGGCCCAGTATTTTTTAAAAAAAATGGGGAAGAAGGCTGCCGCCACAGTGGTGGCAAAGGCGGAGTTGGCCCAATCATAAAATGCCCAAGACCAGATGTCTTTTTTGAAAAATTTATTCATGATCGAGGAATATGGTCCGCTTTTCCCCTATAGTCATGAATTCAAATGAAAAGTGCAATGCGTTAGTGAGTGAAATACCTATAAAAAAGGGCCATCATCTGGGGGTTCATTGATGTTTATACATAAGGAGTGATCGAATGAAACAAACTATCGTTCTCTTAGCTGCAGTTGGATTTGTAGCTTTGACAGCTTGTAATAAAATGGGTGCTGGCCCAAAACCATCTTTAGACAGTGACGATGATAAAACCATTTATGCCATTGGTGTCGACATGGGGACGAAGCTTAAAACTTTGGACCTAAGTAAAAAAGAAATGGCCGTTTTGAAAATGGGAATTGACGATGGCGCTGATGAAAATTCAAAGCCAAAAGTTGAACCCCGTGAATTCTTAGCAAAAGTGGGTGACTTGATTCGTGGCCGTCAAAAAGCTTTCGCCGATAAAGAGAAAAAAGAAGCGACAGCCTTTTTAGAAAAAGCCGCCGGCATGGACAAAGCCGAAAAAACGGATTCAGGTCTAATCATTGTTAGCACTGAAGAAGGTGCTGGAGAAAGCCCTAAGGCCACCGACCGAGTGAAAGTGAACTATCATGGTACTCTTCGTAACGGTGATGTTTTTGACTCAACTAAAGAGAGAAAACAGCCAGCTACTTTCCGTTTAGATCGTGTGATCAAATGTTGGAACGAAGGTGTGCAAAAAATGAAAGTTGGCGGAAAAGCCGAACTATATTGTCCACCTGAAATTGCCTATGGAGATCGTGGTGCACCACCTAAGATTCCACCAGGTGCCGCATTGAAATTCGAAGTGGAACTTCTTGAGATCGTCAAAGACGACACCCAAGGAAAAAACAAAAAGACCAAATAAAGAAGGGTCACATTTAGAACTGACAAAGCCGCTGATTAAGCGGCTTTTTTTTTGCTTAAAAAATTTAGAACAATTAATCAGGGTATTTGATTTTGAGCGTGTCAGAAGTGGGGAAGGAGCAGCAGGTGAGAATTTCACCTGACGCAATTTCGTCATCGGTGAGGGCATCAGCGTCTTCCATTTTAACGTCCCCTTCGATCACCGTAGCCTGGCAAGAATTGCAGGTTCCAGACATACAGGCATAAGGGGCATCGATATCGTTACGGAGGGCGGCATCGAGGATGGACTCGTCATCCTCCATTTCAAAATTAAAGACTTCGCCATACATTTCAAGAGTGACTTTTGTTCCCACGTCATTCCTCGCATTGTTTAGATCGGTTGTTGTAATAATGGAAAATCCCAATAAATGCACCTTGTTAGGATTTTAACGAGGTGCAACTAAAGTCGATTTTGTGTATTTATGGGGCCGAAGGAATATTTTTATGAACCGCGCTGTCCTCTACCTGATCCTGGCCACTTTTTTGTATTCAGTTATTAATCTGTGTGTAAAATACTTGGGCCACCTTCCGGCAACTGAAATCGTGGTTTTTCGACAATTTTTGACCTTGTTTTTGGCGGCCCTGTTTATTTGGAAGTCGGGACATAGTTTTGCCGGGAACAACCGCAGACTTTTGCTCGCACGTGGCTTTTTTGGCTCCATTGCCCTGGTCTCTCTTTTTGTCTGTTTGCAGAAAATTCCGTTTGCCGTGGCCACAACTCTGATCAATCTAACGCCCATTATTACGGTCCTGATTGCCCATTTTTACGTAAAGGAGAAAGCCAGTCCAATCCAATGGTTGTTCTTGTTGATAGCGTTTGCTGGCGTGGTGCTAATTCGGGGAGGGGTTCAGCCGGTGCCTTGGGTTTGGATGGGGCTTGGTTTGGTGGCCGCTGTTTTTGCGGCGATCACATACACCATTGTTAGAGAGCTTCGAACCACTGATGATCCGATGGTGGTGATATTCTACTTCCCCTTAGTAACAATTCCTCTGGTGGGACCAGTGGCCGCTTATCAGTGGGTGACGCCACAAGGTTGGGACTGGGTGGTGATTCTTGCCATCGGCGGCCTGACCTTGGTGGCACAGTATTTTATGACTGTGGCGTACCATCTTGAACAGGCTTCTAAAATCATGGTGTTCAATTATATCAGTTTGTTGTGGGGCGTTTTGTTTGGTTGGTACTTCTTTCAGGAAAAGCTCACCACCCAGCAGACAATAGGTGTCTTGGTGGTGTTTGTTTGTCTTTGTGGAAATTTTCTTGTCACCAGTAAAAAGAAAGGCCTTCTCGCGTTTCCACGAAAATTGTTTTAAAATAGGGCATGTACAAACTCACTGAGAACAAACAGTCCAAGTTAGCCAGCGAAGTCGATTACAGCTACTCGCGTAGCGGTGGTCCTGGCGGACAAAAAGTTAACAAAACCGAAACTCGGGTGGAGTTGCATTGGGATATCAACGAGTCAGGTGCCTTTACCTCGGGACAAAAAAAACGCATCAAAGAAAAGTTAAAGAATCGCTTGAACAGTCAGGGGCAAATTCTGTTTTACAGTGATCGGTTTCGTACTCGACCGCAAAATCAGAAAGCCTGTTACGCTAACCTCGTCGAGGCCCTTGAGAAAGCTTTGACACGTCCTAAGCTGCGTAAAAAAACCAGACCGACACGCTCGTCAATCGAGAAAAGAATCAAAGAAAAGAAACATCATGGTGACAAAAAGAAGTTGCGGCAAAAAGTGGATTGATTTGTTTTTTACAAAAACCTTGGTTAAAATTTCTCGATGAGATGGCTCTTGTTCGTTCTTTTATTATGTTGCAGTGTTTTGTGGATATCCTGTTCGAATGGACCAGTTGCCAGCCGCCAACCCTTACAGACTGTTGTCTGTAAGTATTGGTTGCAACAGTGTCATTTGCGCGCCCGCCACTATTGTCCCAGTGGATATTCTGTAAAACGTAGTACGCGAGTCGATAAGACCGGTGGTCCTAAGGGGCGCTACAAAGAATTCACTATGGTGTTTTACTGTAATTGAGTTGAATTTTTTCAAGAATCAATTGAAATTTACTCTTGAGGTCATCGCCATCGCTGCCAATCCACAGCCCGATCACATTTTCTGGATTTCCTAAAGCGACATCTATTTCGAAGGCACCTTCTCTTTCTAGGAAGGTGACACATTTTTCTGCAAACTTAGAACTCAGAAAGTGGCTGCGTTCTTGGTTTAGTAATTTCTTTTGCCGGCAAGTTGTGAAAAACATAACCTTTTCAATTCCCCATTTCTCAGGCAATTGTTTTTCCATTTCGACCAACCATGAGGGAGCAAGTCGTCTTTGCAGCCAACTCAAGCGGTCGTCGCCTTTTACAATCAGACCAAAACGTAGAATATAGTCGTCCGCGTTTCGCTGGCCCTGGGCGCGATTGGTTGGAATTTTTGGAAAGGGAGCGAGAATTTGAGCTTTAACATTGAGGGTTTTTACCAGAACTTCATTTTTCAATGTGTAAAGCAAAGGGGAGGCCGTTTGATCGACTTCGATCCGAATTTGATCGGATTGCCACTGCACCGAGTTGGGAGCGATTCCACTGAACTGGTAATGATTCCATTGTGGTGAGGGTCCCAGTGGGATCATTATGGCAGCCAAGAGTTTAACGATCCCTTGGCCTTTACTGTTTGAATTTTTCAATTTGGTTGAGAGTCCATTGTTTGGTTTCAGACAGTTCCAAATTTGGGTGAAACTGGATGTACCATTTAAGAAATTGAACATGCTTTATATGCTCGTCAGAAAGACTATTGTTTTCAGAGAACCGATTCAAATAGGTCACGGTTTTTCTCTTAAAATCGCCGTAATCTTTGACTACGATTCCCTGAATGGAGTTTCGTAAATCATCCACGTTTTTCATCTCAATCATAACTCACTCCTGAGGCCGCCAGACTGCCAGAAAGGGCCGGAGCTGTCTACAATTCCGTGAATGACGGATTGAGCTATTCATGGTTTTGAAAAATCATCTAAGGTAGCATGACCACTGCATTTTTCTGGAGGTCTTCGATGCCGATTCGCCCTTTTCTTGGTCTACTTTTTAGTCTTACAATCACATGTGGCTGCGCCCAGCAGCGTCCAGCCTTTCCGGGGAAAACCGAAGGTGAAAAACTCAACGCCTTCTTCGAGTGGAGCTTCAACCAGTTTTTGGCGATGCAACCTCAGGAAATGACTTATTTGGGATTGGACCAAAAACAAGATCAACTGAACCAATACTCCTACGCTTTTGATCAGACCAAAGCGGAAAAGGCTGCAAAACATCTGGATATTTTGCAAAGCTTTAATCGCGACAAATTGAGTGAACAAGATCAATTAAGCTTCGACCTCTATCAGGATCAACTCGAACAAGAACAAGAGGATTTTTCTTGGCGCGATTACCGCTACCAGGTCAATCAGATGTTTGGCATTCAAAGTGGTTTGCCTAGTTTTATGATGAACATGCACCGAGTGAAAACCGAAAAAGATTTGCAGAATTATATTGCTCGACTGAATGAGTTCAAGCGTGTGTTCGGAGAGGTCTTAAACAATTTGATGCGCTCTGAAACCAAAGGTGTGGTGCCACCACAGTTCGTGTTCCCGAAAGTGATTGAGGACAGTAAGAATATTATCTCCGGAAGTCCTTTTGTGGCGTCGAAAAACGATTCACCTTTGTACAAAGATTTTAAACAAAAGTTGGCAAGCTTGAAGCTCTCGGAAGAAAAACAGAAACAGTATACCAAACAGGCGGAGTCGGCTTTGCTTGGTTCGGTGGGACCAGCGTATGCTGATTTGGTGAGCTTTTTGCAAAAACAAAAAGTGAGAGCCACCACCCAAGATGGGGCTTGGAAGTTTCCGAAAGGTGAAGAATACTACCAGTACCGCTTGAAAAAAATGACGACCTTAGATTTAACTCCTGATCAGATTCATGAAATGGGATTGGCCAATGTGAAGAGAATCCACAGCGAGATGATGGCGATTGCTAAAAAAGTAAAGTTTAAAGGAGATATGCAGGCTTTCTTTAGACATGTAAAAAGTGACCGTTTTTTATTTTCAGACAATAAGGTGGGGAAACAAAAATACCTCAGCAAAGCGAAGAGTTATATTTCGACTATGCGAAAAAAATTAGACAAGCTTTTTGTCACCAAACCGAAGGCGGAAATTATCGTCAAGGCGGTTGAGCCGTTCCGTGAAAAATCAGCGGGCATGGCCTTTTATCAAAATGCAACGCCTGACGGAAAGCGGCCAGGGACATACTATGTGAATTTATACAACATGAAAGCTTTGCCGAAGTGGGAGGCCGAGGCGTTGGCCTATCACGAGGGAATCCCTGGGCATCATATGCAAATTTCAATCGCACAAGAGCTCAGTACGATTCCCAAATTTCGTCGTTATGCTCACTACACATCCTACGTTGAAGGATGGGGGTTGTACTCTGAAAAAATCCCTAAAGAGATGGGTTTTTACAGTGACCCCTATTCGGATTTCGGGCGCCTCTCTATGGAATTAACTCGCGCCTGTCGATTGGTCGTCGACACCGGACTGCACCATAAAAAGTGGAGCAGGGAACAGGCCATTGCATACCTGGATAAGAATTTGCCTGGGGACAGCGGCGATAATATTCGACAAATCAATCGATACATCGTTATGCCTGGACAAGCCACGGCCTACATGGTGGGAATGCTTAAAATCCTAGAACTCCGTGAAAAAGCGAAAAAGGCGATGGGTACGAAGTTTGATATTCGACGATTCCATGATGTGATTCTAACCAGTGGGCCGGTCCCACTACCGACTTTGGAAGCCATGGTCGACGATTACATTAAGAGTGTATGAAGAAAAAAATAATCATTGCTCTTATTGTTATTTTTATCGGACTTCCCATTTTGATGTTAATTGGAGTGCGTTTAGGGTGGACCTCTTATATTGAGCCAAAGATTCGATCGACTATAATTAGCAGTGCGCAAGAGCAAGGTTACGAATTGAGTTTGGAGCCTCTGTCTTTGCAGTCTTGGTGGTTGCCTTTGCATCTGCAGGTTCACAACGTTCAGTTTAAAAACCCGCAACTGGGAATCGACGGAAAAGTCTCAGGGGTTTCTATTGTCTTTGCGCCCGAGACTTTGACCACAGATCCTGAGAAATTGACTGGTTTTGTTAAATTGACGGTGCAGCAGCCACAGGTCACGATCACGCAAACTCTTGCCATGCAACAGGTGGTGGCAGCTAAATCCGAGGGTTCGGGAGGTTCTTCTTCTGCAGCCACTGCACTCCCGTCTTTGAAGGTGGATTTGATTATTCAAGGTGGGCAATTCGTGTTCAACCAAGAAACCGCAAAGGGGTATAACCAAATGGCTTTGATGAAGAGCGAAATGGTTTTGTATATGCCCCAGATTTTGCAGCCGCAGCCAGCCGAATTCGAGTTGAAGGGAAATCTGGTTTACAAAATTGTCAATGCGCCTTTCCCGTTAGAAGGGCAGGCACCTCTAGCGATTGTGTCTAAAGGTCTTGAACTTACTGGAGCGGGTGTGCAGACCCGGCAAGCCTCGGTCACTGTAGGCGGTATGCGCATGACTTTAAAAGGAGGGGTGCAAGAGGGGGTACAGAATTGGCAAATTGTAACAGATGTCCCCGATATCAATGATTTGCAAAAAGGGGGGCTGTTGCCTCCAGGGAATTGGAAGGGTGGCTTAGCGGCTAACCTACAGATCAAACAGGCGCCGGATCAAGAACCTGAATTGGGTGGAACTTTGCAGTTTAAAAAACTACGAGGAAGATTAAAGGAACCTATTGAAAAACAAGGGACAAAAATTTCAGGAGGTTTTGCTTTACAAGGCTCGGTGGGGTTTGCACAGCATAAGATTCTAAAATCTCTGCAAGCCAACATTGCTGGTAACCTTTCATCACTAAATATTTACAAAGAGGATCTATTTTTAAAAAAGGCGGGCGTCCCGTTGTCCTTCTCGCTTCAATCAAAACTGAAAGGTGAGAAAATTCATCTTTCCAAAATGAAAGTACAACTGGCCCAAATCGCGGCCCAAATCAGCGGCGTCTTAGCGACAACTCCTGGCGGAACCAGCCGTTTAAAAATCCAGCTACCAAAAACCGACCTCAAAGGTTTAGAGGCCATCTTTTTACCGATGAAGCAGTATCCAGTCAAAGGCCGGCTGGCGGTTCAAGCCGAAGTGTTGGGAAATCTGCAAAAACCGGAATCACTAAAAGTCACCGCCAACCCCATAGACTTACAAATTCAATCCGGAGTGAGCTTGCAAGATCAAGAAACAGGTTTTTTGTTGAAAGGTCCATTTCAAGCCAAGATGAAAGGTCTCATTGCTATTGCCAATAAAGAAGTGATGCAGGCGCAGTTGGTCGGAAATGCCAATTTGGATGCACTAACGCTTAAAATGAAAAATGGATTACAAAAAAAAGCGAACCAAAAACTCAATTTGGTTTTCAATGGTGGGAAAAAAGGAAAAGTTTTTAATTTCAGCCGATTGGATGCCAACACTTTTTTTGGCAATTTTAAAATCAAAGGCAGTGTGAACAACCCACTCAAACCCAAGCTGAAACTAAACGGAAGTTTGAGTGAATTGGATCTTGTGGCGTTAAAAAGTTTGTTTAAAAGTTTTAAAAAATTACCGATCCAGGGAACTGTCAACGGCAGCTTCAAGGTTGATGGAGCCTTTGACAGCAAATTGGGTGTCGAAAAAAGTCCCTTAAAGATTTCTGGCAAAATGTTACATAATTCTTCTTTATTGAAGTGGACCTCACCGCCAACCCAGACGGGAAAAGAAGGGGCTAAAGAACCCACGGTCAAAATTGATCCCAAACCATTGTTGCCTGATTGGCCGGTTATCCGGACGGCACAATTGGCGGTGGTTTCAAAAATAGAAAAGGTGATTTTTAATGGTCTAACTGTCACCAACTTTCATTTAAATGGGAGATACGACCATGGGGTTCTCACTGGTCAGATATCCATGCAGCGATTGTTTTCAGGGAATTTTGTTTTAAAGGATATTCGATCGGATCTGTATCAAGTTCCCACTTACATCCAAGGGACGGCGATCACCAAAGGTTTGAATTTACGACAGGCCGTAACTTGGGGAGTGCCAGAACAGAAAGACTTAGTGAAAGGGAGTTTAACTGGAGGCTTTAAAGTGAAAATGCCTTTCCCTAGCCATGCTGACCCTTTGCTGAAAACGGTGTCTTCTGGAGCGATGACTATTCAGGGTTTTGAAGTGAGCACTCTCAAACTGGATCAGATGATCAACGGTCTGATACAAAAAATCCCTGGACTCAAAGGTAAAAAGAAAGTTCATACCAAGGATGTCAAAGCCCTTTTTAAAACGAAGTACCTTTTCAAGAACGGTGTGTTGACCTACAAAGATACCGACTTTCTGACTCCTGAAAATCACCAACTTTTGGCCAATGGGACTTTACATATGGATCAATCGATTCGACTCAAAGGGGATCTAATGGTCAGTGGAGTCAAGGTGAAAGACCGATTGGCCGGTTGTTTGTTGGACAGTCAAGGGCGCCTAAAAGTGCCGGTGGAGTATGTTGGTTCCATCGTTGAACCAAAAGTTTCCAATAGCGCCAAGGTGATAGAAAAAATCGGAGGGCGCTATTTGGAGTGTGAGAAAAAATCCCAATTAAAAAAAGCCAAAGCCGAAGTTAAAAAAGAGACTGATAAACTTTTGAAAAAAGAAGGCAAGAAGTTAGAAGAGAAACTAAAAGACAAACTAAAAAATATTTTTTAGTAGCAGGCTTTTAGCTGATCTCTTAAATGGTCAATCACGCCCGATGTTTTCATGTCGTTGTATATGATCTGAACATCTTGCACGGCCGATGGCGGAGTGATGTTGCCAGCTTCTTTGGCAAAATTACCCTTTTCCACTCGGTCTTTTATTTCACCGACGTCGCTGACGATTTTGCTAATTTTGTAATACAGACAGCGGGAGATTCCGCAAATTCTTTCATCAGCAAATGGGGACTGGGGGAGTTTGGTATAAGGAGATTTTGTCAGTTCTGGGTGTATGTTCGGGTTTGTCAACTTTGCAAGTTCAAGGTTCGGACACTGTGGGACGTTGTTTTGCAAAAAGGTATCATAAAAGTTTACTGTTCCATTAAGAACGCCCGCTTGAAAAGAAAACCAACGCACTTCTCGACGAAATTCATGGAGACCTTTTTCGTTTTCGGTATCTTCAAGGAGAGCAAAATTAAACTTGGTTTTATTGACATCTTTCAATTGTTTACGCAATCGTTTGATCACATATTCTCGATCAGCCTCTTCAGCAAGCCAGGGCCAACTGTGTAGTTGGGTGCGAAGCCCTTGAAGCAATGTGGGAGAGGTTCCAATCCACTCCAAATGCCCAAGGAGTGACTGTTGTTTTTCAGTTTCATATTGAGCTAAAAATTCATTTTCTTCATGTTCCAACTTTTCTGAATTTTTAATTGAGTGGTGTTTTTTTCCAGTGAGGACATAGACCAAGATATGAAAGGACACGTCTTTGTTTTTCTCGGCTTTAGCAATCTGACTTGCTGGAGCGTCTTTCATTTTCAAGTCTTTGATGATTTCGTCCCATTTGTCATATCCGCCGATGGCATCCTCTAAAGATTTCGCTGAGAAACGCAAAGTATTTTTAAAAAAAGCGACAGCCAATTCATTTGTGTCTTTCTGGTAAATTTGCCCAAGTGCTTGCAATTGAAAAGCTGCGATTCGGCGTGGACCATAAAGCATTTTGTTAGCCACTTTGTAAAACGAATCTTCAGTTCCATCGGCCTCATTCAATACCGATTCTAAGATCGCAAGAGGTTTTTCAAAGCGGGTGATGGGAATCACGTTATTGGCAAAACTGAGCCAAGGAAAGCAAATAAAGAGTAAGGGTAATAGACGGTTGGTTTTCATGAATTTCTCCAGTGATGGCTGTTATACCTTAGGTCGAGGG
>CBDUOS010000090.1:0-14242 GCA_965368905.1 uncultured Bdellovibrionales bacterium
CACACTTTAATGAAAGATGACTTTTATTTTGAGTGTCCTTTTGGAATACTAGGAAAGATGGTTGAGCCAATCGTTAAAAACCATTTAACTGAGCTCCTCCAGTCTAGAAATAGTTATATCAAGACTATCGCCGAGAAAAGGGCATGGTCTGAATATATTTGATACCTAGTTTTTGCGAAAGAGGATTGCATCATGGAAATACGTCGAGCTGAAAAAAATGACCTGGCCGGAATCAACGAAATATTCAATTGGTACTCAGCCAACACCAACTCCACCTTTTTGCCGGTTATGAACAAGTTCGAGCGAGAGAATTGGTTTAAGAGATTTCGCTCGCCCAGACACATTGCCTTGGTGGCCGTGGACGAAGACCAACTCTTGGGTTATGCCTGTAGCTTTAACTATCGAGGCAGTGAGGTCTTTCAAAACACTGTGGAATCAAGCATCTATCTCGACCCCAATGTCACGGGCAATGGCTATGGCACGGCACTTTATGAAGAGCTGTTCAAACAGCTTGAGGGGCAAGGGATTCATCGCGTCGTTGTCGGCATCGCTCTCCCAAACGATCCTTGTGTCAAACTACACAAAAAGTTCGGTTTCGAAGATATTGGTGTCTTTGACGAGTACGCCTTTTACAAAGGCCAGTACCATAGTTCACTGTGGATGCAAAAAAAGATGTCTTAATGAGACCTCATGGAAAAATTAAAGCTCAAACAAATTCCTGGTAACTTCACGATTTACCGCTTTCCACCGGAAGCCGATGTTCCAGCTGCTTTAAGTCATTCCTCATTTTACTCCTTGTCTAAAACCTCCGAGGAACTGTCCATCGTGGCTGAACACCAAGACCTTTCGATCCACCAGACAAGTGTTAAGTTAGAGAAAGATTGGGCATGTTTAAAAGTTGAGGGAGTCTTGGATTTTTCTTTGACTGGAATACTGGCCTCAATCGCAACCCCTTTGGCAACAAATGAAATAAGCCTTTTTGCGATCTCCACCTTTGATACGGACTACATCCTTGTGAAGCGCGCAAATCTCGGCAGGACCGCTGAGGTCCTACGAAACAGCCACTTCCAAGTTGACACTCTTTGACTTAGTTTAAAACTCATCAAAACGCAGACTTATTTAAAATATACAAACCTAATATAGGGAACACTTTGACGCTTTATCACATTGCCACTTAGCCAAATGATTCCGCTTGTCCTCGAATCATCAGCTACAATGAACTCAACTATAACCTTAAAGACCTGACACCGGGAACATACCAAGTGATCGATGGAGAAGATGGAGCAATGGTGGCTCGAATCGAGAAAACAAAAAACTCTGTTCGCAGGGTCAGTCGCAAGTAGCCATTCGGTTAAAAATCAGACCATCGTCGAGGGCCTTGCAGGTTGTCCTTACGCAAGGCTTTGCGCCCAGCTCCATTAGAACTGGGTAATTCTTTCTTAAGAGCATGTCGTAAGTTGCCGAAGACACTATATCGATAGTATGAAAAGGCTTCTTAACAATGGGCACAGCGTTGAACCAAGACAAGAGCAAGCAAGGTGAAATTTATCAAGGCTTTCAAGCCAACCTAAAACCCGCACCTTACGGAAAAAGATTTTTGGCTTTTTGCGTGGATTACGGAATCCTGGGTGCGGCCATGTACCTCTACATCATTTTGGCCGTATTTGTTTTTGCATTTGCTGGAATCAGCCTAGGGAGCCTTAAAGGATCCGGCGCCATAAGCATTGTCTACATAACACTACTGGTTTTGCTAATACTCGGTGGGCTTGCGATGTATCACGCCTACTTTATCTACTTCGAGTATAAAAAAGGACGAACTCCTGGCAAAAAACTCTTTGGCCTGTCTGTTGTCACAGATGATGGCTCTCCTAGAACACTGTCAAAAATAATCATTCGAGAACTTTTTCGTTACGTCGACAACCTTATGGTTCCAGCTTTGATTTGCATGGCCGTAACAGACCGTCAACAACGCATCGGTGACCTGATGGCTGGAGTATTTGTCGCACACTCGAAAACTCAAGAATCGGGCTCCAATTTCTTGTATATTAAACAAGAAGATTTCAATTACCTCTACGAACTGGTCCAGCCAAGCCCTCAAATAGATCCCAAATTTATGGATGATTTTATGCAGTTTGCCAGTCAAAAGTTTTTAAAAGGCATTAGCGACTTTGATATGAAAGATTCGCATATGATGGCGCTGGAACAAGAGGTTCGCCTCTACTTTCAAAATGAAAGTCACAAACGACTCGATGGCCGATCGGCCCTGTTGTTCTTCGCTGAACACTGTTACCAACTTGATCTTAAAAAACGTCTTGAAGAGAAAGGATAGACATCATGGAAATACCATCAGCTTCAGAGAAAATTAGTATCAAATCGGCGGACAGCCTGGTTCCCGGTGGATTCTGGATCAGATTCTTAGCCTCCTTTCTGGATTCGATTATACTTGGGGTGGTTATTGTGCCTATCGCTTTCGCAGTTGGTTTCGCAATTGGAATCATGGCTCCAGGCAATACCCTATTGCCAAACCTAGCCGGTTGGGTGATTCGAATGGTTGGGATCTACTTCTATTTTGGCTATTTTTATAGCACCAGAGGAGCATCTCCTGGAAAAATGGTCCTCAACCTGAGAGTGATCAATAGCGAAAATGGGAAGAATCTTACCTATATGGAGGCATTCCTACGTGAGTTTTTCGGAAAAATTATATCGGCGATCCCTCTGTTGACCGGTTATATAGTTGCCGCATTCCGTGAAGACAAAAAGGGCTTTCATGATATGATCTTTAAAACTCAGGTTCTTCAACAGAAGAAGTAAAAGGATTAGTGGCTCAGTTAAGTCGAGTTGAAATTTATGATTTACAAAAAAAGGTCCACCAAAATCGCGTGGACCTTTTACGTAGCTCCGAAACCTCTATCGAGAATATCTTCGAATTTATCGAATTGGTTGAACTACTCAATTCCGAAGTCCAGCGACTTAAATCCACTGTTTCGCCAGATGACCCTTTATTGACCAGCTCTGAAGATGTTCTGTCCTACGCGGCTCATAACATTTTACTTTCGGCTAGCTCGAAAGACGAACACAAGATCAGTTTGACCGATCAATATCGACGAGTTTGGCGAGAGAACTTAAGTCTTTTTGTATTTACTTCGGCTCTGTTTATCATTTCGTGCATCGTTGGATACTCGATGACATTGGCTGTTCCGGACTACAGCAGCCTTTTTATCAGCCAGCAAATGATTGAAAATATTATGGATCAGTCCGCTTGGTTTGAGCGAATTCGAACGAGTCCGCTTTACTATGGTTTTTCCATAGCCTTGAACAACATTATGGTCTCACTTACTGCTTTTTGTCTCGGCGCTGTAGCGGGCATCGGAGGCATTTACATATTGGCCTTTAATGGCTTGATGTTTGGGTCGATCATCGCCTTTTGTCAAATCTATGGATTCGAGAAAGCCCTTCTCACCTTTGTTATAGGCCACGGCCCCTTAGAACTGACACTCATTGTAGCCGCTGTCTTTGGTAGCTTTGTTTTTGGCCGAACTTTCTATCAACCACCCTACTCCACCATCGGTCCACGCATGAAGAAAAACGCCAAAGATGCTATTTATATTCTCTATGGAGTCACCACTTGGCTGTGCGTGGCAGCAATCATCGAAGTTTTTGTTAGTCCTTGGGATTACCTGGATCCGAAAGGAAAAATCATAGTCGGCTTGGTCGCCGCCGCTTGCTTTTGGCTATGGACCTTCAAACCCCAGTTTTCACGAGGTCAGCGAAGTTCGTAGGTTTCCATAGGCTTTTTTGGTCATGGATATCCAATTCTCAGGCTCCGAACGGATAACTCCACCACCCCACCGATTGACTCTTTTAGCAAGAAGCTCAAGTTCTTCCTCTACATGCAAGTTGTAAATCAAACGGCCGACCTGCTCCCTTTCGGGGTTGGTAGGATCAATGCTCATAACATATTGATTCACCATTCTTGAACTCTCACTGAGGCCAATCACGACCGTGAAGTGTTTGCGACATATCGGAAATAAGTTCTGGCTAATTTCTTTGTAAACACCAGGCATTGATGGGTCGGTCAATACAAAGACGATTGAGCGTTGAGATGTCACCTGGCCAATGGCTCGCGGTAAAATACTGAAATCGGACTCTGTGTTGTGAGGTTGAAATTCAGTTGTCCCCTTATACAAATTATGAAAACTCGCAGGGGTTCTCGCCCCCTTCAACAGGTAGTGAACTTTGTCAGAGAAAGAGAGTATGCTGACACGGTCTCCCATTCTCATGGCACTTTCCATCAGCTTCAAGCAGGCCGAAATATAATAATCTATTTTGCTCGATCCCTCGAGTTCTCCTAATAGATTTCGACTGGTGTCGAGAGCCAACACCAAGTGATGAGAGCGATACTCTTCAAAAGTTCGAGTCATCAATTGATTATACTTCGCTGACTTCTTTGCATCGATAAACTTTTTGGGATCAGGGTACTGATATTTGCGAATCGAATAAAACTGATCGGCGGCACGGCTCTTAAGAAGCTTTCGAATTCCTGAGGAAAAAATTTGTTGTTTCGAAACCTGTTCCGAAAACTCAGCATCTTTCATTTTTCCTTCTGGTGGATGGATTCGGAATTCCACTTTTTCTATGGGGCAGTGAAAAACATTCGACCATATTCCTAGCCTTGAAACCGATTGGACTACCACATGGTCCCATTCATTATGACCAATTTTTGAGGCGACACCTTTGGCATGAACTTTGTACCCCAGCTTGCTATCGATCGCGACTTCAAGCAGTGGCAAACTGGCATCTTTAAACTCAATATTGTCATCTTCTGGTAGAAGCCAGTAAATTTTTCTTGGTTTTTCTTGCATCTTTTTTGTGAAGGCAAAGTAGAGGTCTAGCGATACTGTTTCACCAATTTCAAAGGCTTTTCTAGAATCCAGTTCAGCAATAAAACTGTTCTTATCCAACAGGCTACGTCGATCCAGAAAAACAAATATTGCGAAGAAAGCAATCCCCACAAAGTAAACCATAGCAAAAGCTTTGTTAAAAAAGGCCAATGCTCCAACTATGTGCCACAGTCCATAGCTTGCGAAAAATGAATCACTCAGACTGGCTTTCATGCTCATGAGGGAAAGGGCACCTTTCCGACCAACTCTTCGATCACACTGTCTTCTGTGGCTTCAGAGACCTGAGCCTCAGGGTTTAACTCGATTCGATGACGCAAAACAGGCTTCGTAAGGCTTTTAATATCGTCCGGCACAACAAAATCTCTTCCTTCAAGCAGTGCCCAGACCCGTGCAGTTTTCATCAACGCAATACAGGCCCGGGTACTCGCGCCCCATTGCAACAGGGGATGGTTTCGTGTTTCTGCTACCAGTTGTGAAATGTAACCCAAAAGACTGTCATCCATTTTGACTTGTTCACTCTCTACAAAGATTTGCTGTAAATCCACGTTTATCTCTTGCAACTTAGACATATCGACGGGAAGTTTCTTCTCTAGAAACTGGCGCAGAATCAACTGTTCTTTCTCGATATTCAAAGGAATCACTTTAATCTGCATCAAAAACCGATCCAACTGTGCCTCTGGCAATGGGAAGGTCCCTTCAAAATCTCTCGGGTTCTGAGTTGCAATCACAAAGAAGTCATCACTTAAGGGCATGACCTTTCCTTCGGCTGTGACTTGCCGCTCTTCCATGGCTTCCAAAAGAGCTGATTGGGTTCTTGGAGGTGTTCGATTGATTTCATCAGCCAAAATAAATTCTGAAAAAATGGGACCTTTGATAAAGTCGAAAGTTTGTGAAGCTGGCGAATAAACGTGGGCTCCGATGATATCAGAAGGAAGCATGTCACTGGTAAATTGAATTCTCTTGAAATCTTTCCCCGAAATTTTGGCAAATAATTTGGCGGCCATAGTCTTACCTGTGCCCGGGGGGCCTTCAATCAACAAATGACCACCGGAAAAGTAAGTAACGATAAAGTGACGAATCAAATCTCTTTGGCCAACAAGCAATGGGCCATCAAGAGCTTCAAAGATCTGGGTTGCGATCTGGTTGACGTACGACATTACGGCTTTCTCCTTTTTTCATTCTAATTAATTTCTGATGCAGTTTAATAAAATCTCGAGTTTGCACTTTAACGCGAGTGTCATCTCCATGGATTTGAGGGAAATGTTTATTGTATAAATAATCAATATCATCCACCCAATGGGGAAATTTTTTCTCTAGATATTTTTTATACTTCTCTCTCGCCCCGCGAATGACATTGGGGTGGGACAAGTGTTGAACAAGTAACTTTTCACCAACATCATGCAGACTTTTCGCTTGGATCGCCGTCTCACCACGCATTTCATGGGGATTTCGCGAAAAAAGAAAAAACAAAATAGCCCCAATAAAAAGTCCATACAAGGGCAAGCTGTACTGCCAGTCAGTGGCAAACTCGCTCAGGTTTTTCGTGGGAAAATGATGATGGTACTCATCAATAACCAATCGAGGTGCCAATCGCGCCATTCGATAAGCGAAAAATCGATTGAATTCATTATTGATCAATCCATTGCTAAGAATTGGAAGACCCAGAAAGTAAAATACCAGACCTCGTCCCACCTCTTGACTGTAGTAAAAACAAGAAATCTCTTTGCGATCAGCACAGGTGGGTCGATGCGAAAAGTAGATCTGAGAATAAAAGGAATAAGTTTCGTCTGCCCTGAAAACTTCATCATCGATATCACTGACTAAGTTTCGAACCTTGTAATTTTCAAACTCTGGGTCCACCGCAACATTGGTGAAGTAACTCGCCGCTATTTTATCTAAAAGCGGCGCCAACCTTAAAGCTGTGTCTTGATCGTGAGCCGAGAGAATCAACTTTCCGCCGTTTTCTAAAAACTGATAAACTGTTTCAGCTTCTTTTTTCGATATTGGTGTGCGTGGCGACAGAATGGCCAAAGCATCCACTTTTCCTAGATCTTCATAATATAAAAGAGGTCTTCGGTAGATATTCAAATCCCCATAAGGAAGTGACTTGAGTAAATCACCGTAAAGACTCACACCTTTACCGTTGTCAGAATACGCCGAGACACTATCTTTACGTTGTTGGTCTAGATTGTATTGAGTCCCTACGATGTAAAGGATCGTGCCAAGAACGCAAGCGGCAATAATAAGTTTCCTTTGCAGATTCACTTCTGCCCTTCAAGATCGCGAAGTTTTTGACTGTACTTCTTATACCAGTCCTCATTACTTTTGATTTCTGTAAACATTTGTTCATACTGCTCAAATGCTTCCGGTAAGTCCGGGTTCACCTCTCTTTCAAATTCCAATGGAGTTTTTTCACTATTCATATTCCGTCTTTCTAAGAAGAGTCTCCAACGCAATTTAGCTGCCTTTGCCCACTCCCCCTTTTGCATCATCTCTTTGATGATATCAACGAGACGGTTTTCTCGAGTTTCAATCGATATTTGAGGCTCTCTAACTCGCACTTGATCAGAATCACTGAAGCGTCGAAACAAAGATAAGATGCCATAGACAATCAAAGTCGCAAGGGATAGCCAAAAAAGAACTTTGATAACAAGAAACACAATCTCCCAGTTGAACTTCGTGTTGAGGTCGGCGTCCGGTTTAAAATATTTTTCATAAATTTCTTTAGCCAACTCTTGCATCGAACGAAACCAGTCACCCCAAACATCAGACGATGTTCTCCACTTCGGAAGATCCGTGGAAACTTCAAGGTTATGTTGCAAAACTTTTGAATAAGCTTCTTCCTCAACTTTAAAGTCGCTGGGGAAAGGCGTCTTGGAATTTTCCATGAGGCTCAGATTATCGGAGATCAGATGGGGTGTCTATGTCTTTAGCCGCATTAGGGAGGGACACCGTCGATGGTCGATCAAACAAACTTTTCATGCCGCCCTCTTTTAGATCTTGAACGATCCGTGACAGAGCCTGATTGGGAATCAATGCAGGAGGACCGATTTGATTTGAAAACTCGGAAAACAAGGGTTGCTCCGAATAGCTCTCAAGAAGCAGCTCATAGTCCTCTGTCGAAACAAATGGCAGATCTCCTAAGGTCAACAGAAGGCCAGCATTCTCCTGGATGGCTATTTGTGCGGCCAACCGAACCGAGGTGGTCATTCCAACCTTGTAGTCGGGATTGTACCTGGGGGTTGCTCCTTCGTGTTGTACCAATGTTTCGACCTCGCCTCTGCGATCTCCCACAATCACCCATTTTGTGAGGTGGTCAGGCAATTGACGAATCACATGGGCCAGCATTGGTACCCCATCAATAGGTTCCAACTGTTTGCAGCTTCCGAATCGGGTGGCTTCCCCTGCTGCCAAGATCACAGCGATCATTTTTGCAAACTCCCGTAAAAGCAGGAGTGCAATTGAGAAATCACCGACAAAGCTATAGCATCTTCGCCTGGCCCCAACCCAGGTAACCCAATCGGACCATAGAGGTTCCCCTGTTTTTCTTTTGGCCAAGTGATGTTGTGGATTTTTTCCAGGTCAGCAATCAATTGTTGCTTACGAGTCTCTGGACCCAAAATTCCTATATATCCCACTGGGCAGTTTACCAAATAAGAAAGTCCCTCTAGATCCGTCGGGTAATTGTGACTCGTTAAAAGCACCGCTGTTCTTTCTGGGTTTGGAATTGATTTTAGAAACTGTTCTTTTTCTAGATCATGAATACTCCAGCCGATTTTTAAACGGTCAGCCAAGAGATCTTTTTGATGCGTAAAATACTGAACATCCCACTGCGTCCAAAGCAAGAGTTCCGCTAAAGGGTTTAAATCAACTCCAGCACCAACAACTCTTACGCACAGTTCGCTTTGCATTTTTTTCTCTTCAAGGAAAGACAAAATTTCTTTCGCTGACGACTTTTTGAATTCGATCGTCAGCTTACCGGCACACCCCAGCTCATAACCGAAGAGCCTGTCAGTTTCAGCTTGGGTGCTAAACTCATGAGTCTCTCGTTGTGACGACATTTGCAGAGCCTTTTCCACAATCTCTTTCTCTAAACAACCGCCACTGATCAGCCCACAGGACTCACCGTTGCTAGAGATTAATTTAACAGCCCCTGATTTACGATAAGTGGACCCCTCGGTGGCGATCACCTGCACCCAAACCAACGAGGACTCCTGATGAAAAGATGCAAACTCCATAAATCTTTTTAATTCTCGCCAAGGCATAGATGCACCATAAACAAATCCACCTTGGCATTCAATATTTGCCGTTGATAGAATGGAAAAAATTCCTTCAAGGATAACAAATGAAGATTATTGTAAACGGTAAAGAGCGTGAGCTTGATGTGGAACCTGATATGCCCTTATTGTGGGTCCTTAGGGATGAGCTCCGCGAATATGGAGTAAAGTTTGGTTGTGGAATCGCACAGTGCGGCGCCTGCACGGTCCACTTGAATGGAGCAGCCGTCCGCTCTTGCTCTGTTCCTATAGTGGCTTGTGAGGGGCAGGCTGTCGATACCTTAGAAGCCCTCGGAACACCCGAGTCGATGCATGCCGTGCAAGAGGCATGGGTGGAGAATCAAGTGGCCCAATGCGGGTATTGCCAACCCGGACAGATGATGACAGCCGCTAGCTTTTTAGCGCAAAACAACAACCCCACTGATGAAGAAATAGAATCGACCATGTCGGCCAACATTTGTCGTTGTGGAACTTATATCCGAATTAAGAAGGCCATCCATGATGCTGCTAAAAAAATGCGAGAGTCCAAATGAGTCGAGTCGGTACAATCACACGAAGAGTTTTTATGGTTTCATCAGCCACTATTGCTGGTGGATTTGTTTTAGGATACTGGAGCTATAAGAAGGCCCCTTACAATCCCCTCTTAGACGAAATCGATGACGGGGAAACCACTTTGAATCCGTATATAATGTTTGCCGAAGATGGCATTTCGATTGTCGCTCCTCGCACCGATTTAGGTCAGGGTGTTCATTCTGCATTAGCCGCCCTAGTGGCAGAAGAGCTGGAAGTTTCATTAGATTCCATTAATGTGATTCACGGACCACCCAGTCCCTCTTATTGGAACGGAAAATCAATGGTTGAAGCATTTGGAATTAACCCCACAGAAGAAGGTTTCAAAAGAGAAGCGGCTGAAACTCTGGGAGACTTCATCGGCAAAATGATGGGTATGCAGGGTACAGGCGGCTCCAGTTCCATCCCCGACGCCTACTACAAAATGCGTAAGGCGGGGGCGGCAGGAAGAGAGATGCTACTGATGGCCGCGGCCTCCACTTGGAGTGTTTCCCAAAACAAGTTGAGCGTTGAGAATGGAGTGATTCATGGCCCCAATGGTTTAACGGCCAGTTACATGCAAATGGCCACAGAGGCAGCCAAGTTTGAGCCGCCAAAAGATCCTCCTTTAAAATCATCCAAGGAATTCAAGTTAATTGGCAAAAACATGCAAAGAGTCGACATGATTCCCAAATGCACCGGAAAAACTCGATTTGGAATTGACCAAGACTTTCCTGATATGGTCTACGCGTCGACACGAGTGAATCCCCACCTCGAAAGTCCCCTCAAAAAATACGATGCCAGTGCGGCAGAAAAAATGCGAGGCGTTTTAAAAGTTGTGCCTGTGCAAAATGGCGTGGCTGTGATCGCCAATAACACGTGGCGGGCCTTCAAAGCACTGCAAACCATTGAAGTTGAATGGGAAAAACCTAAGTACCCTCTAACAACAGAGGAAATGTTTTCTAAGGTTGCCGACTCGCTCCAAAATGAGGACTGCGTTGATACTCGAAATGTCGATGACGGAAATGTTGAAGCCGCACTAGAAAATAGTGATGCCTCTGTTGAAGCCACTTACCAAATGCCATTTTTAGCTCATGCCCCTCTGGAGCCTATGAGTGCCGTCGCAAAACACACTCAAGATAAATTACAAATCTGGACGTCCAATCAATTGCCACTGTTTATGTTAGATCAACTGGCAAAGTTGACAGGCCTCGATAAGGATCAAATTGAAATTCATATTTTGATGTCAGGAGGAAGCTTTGGACGACGCCTAGAGTGCGACTATGCTGTGCAAGCCGCTGAGATCGCTATGCAGTACCCAGAAGTTCCAGTGAAAATGACCTGGAGCCGCGAAGAGGATATGACTCATGACCCTTGTCGACCCCTGGCCATGGCAAAAGGACGAGGGACCGTTAAAGATGGAAAGATCGAGTCCTATGATTTGCATGTCGCCTCCCCTTCGGTGGTGGCCTCACAGTTTGGACGAATCGACTTCCCCGTTCCAGGGCCTGACGTCACGATCGTTGCCGGTTCTTGGGACCAACCGTTTCGATTTCCCAATTTTCGAGTGACCGGGTACCGAACCCCTCCAATGACACCCATAAGCTCATGGCGTTCAGTCGGCGCTTCAATCAATGGGTTTTTCTTCAATAGTCTTTTTGATGAACTGGTCGAGAAAGCGGAAGCCGACCCACTCGAAGAACGAATACGTCTTTGCAACCACAAAGAGTCACGTTTGGCTTTAGAGCAAGTGGGAATTATGTCCAATTGGAAGAGTAAAAGGCTCGCCGACAATCAAGGGCGAGGAGTTGCCTTCACACTTTCTTTTGGTGTACCAACGGCCGAAGTTGTTGAAGTCACCAACACTCCTGAAGGCATAAAAATTGACAATGTTTACTTAGCTATGGAGGTGGGTCAAATCGTCGACCCCAACAACTTTGTAAACCAAGTCCAAGGAGGAGTTCTTTGGGGGTTAAGCCATGCCATGTATGGTGAGATCACATTTGCCGATGGAAAAGTGGAACAAAATAATTATCACCAGTACCAAAACATTCGCTTGAACCAGGTACCTAATATTGAGGTGAAAGGTCTAGAGAATGGAGATGTGGTGAGAGGAGCGGGTGAACCTCCGGTCCCTCCTGTTGCATCTGCTTTAGCCAGTGCAATCTACGCTTGCACAGGCAAGAGGTTGCGTAAGCTCCCCCTAAGCAAGCAAGTAGACTTCGTTTAATAGTGATAATTAGTGTCTCAAATTGAGACAGAAATAGACATCCTGGTAGATTTAAGGATCTTCGATTTTTCGCTCCATTCTAAATCTGATACACTTTCAGTAAGGACTTGAGGAGTAGGAATGACAGGGTACATCCGTTTGCTGGCGGTGTGGATTTGCGTAAGCTTTTCCACGCAGGCTTACAGCCAAATTAACTTTAGTTTTAGTAATTCAAAAAAACGACGAGTGGCTCAAGAGGTATTCGAGCCCATTCACGTTTCCACAACTGTTATTGACCACAATACCAGTTACGAGGTTGTCAAGAAAGGCGCACACAAAAAATTCTCTTTGAGAATTCCTGAAGGGTACTCTCTCTCTAGACGCTTCGAAGCCGAAAGCGACCAATACCTGATTTTTATCTATCAATATGATGTTTTTGATGGAGGTGGATCGCAGTTTTTATTGATAGACAAGTCTACCTTACGGTTGGTCCGAAGAAAGAAAATCGGCAGCTTTAATATTGGACTTCCCCTCATTCATGGGAATGTATTTTTCATAACTGCCGCCGGATATGCTGCGGAGTTTGATTTGTCGAGTGGTCGAGCCCATTGGGAGCACTCCAATCTGTTTGGACGACCTTACTACTTTGATGGCCTTCTTGAAGGAGAAACCATTGAAGTCCGTGGAGATCTCGTACAGTTCGGACCCAAGTTCACGGTAAACCGTAGAACTCGTGAAATTGTCATTGAGGAAAACAACCAGTGACCTTTCTTTTGTTTTTTTTTCTTGGCCTTTCTTTTGGTCAAGATAGTACTCTCACGGCCGCTAGTATGAACATTGGCAACACCACCGTACAATGGGATGCACCAGTTTTTGTTCTTCAAGGTGGTTGCCGCGGGATTCGTGCCGATGGCGCGTGGATTGGGCCGCCCCAAATGGAACAGTGATTGTCTCCCCATGGCCTGGACGAGTCGAGGCTTCAAAAGCCAACGGCAGCGGTGGCGCTGGAGGTTTTATTCAAATTCAACACAGCAATGGTTTGACCACCACCTACGCACACCTGAGTCAACGGTCAGTCAGCACCAGTGACAATGTGCAAGCCGGACAACCCATTGGAACTGTCGGACAAACGGGAAATGCCGGCAACTCTCACCCTCACTTACACTTTACGTTGAGGTACGGATCGAGACCGATCAATCCAACCCAACCCGGCACTTTTCGTTGTGGCAGTTACGCCGTGAGCTCTGTGCCTGCAAAACGTACTGCGGGAACCCCTGTTTGCACCCGCGCAAGTCATTGTCCTTAAATCTCGACACCCTCTCTCTTGCTATTCAATAGAGAAAATCCAATAATTAGTTATGTCAAAAAATAAGCTGGTATGGAGTGATAGCGATGGAGATTTGCGGAAAAAGCAAATTGGTAATCGCGATGTGGCTGTTCATGAAGAACAAATTGTTTTAAATGTGCGTCGCCTCACCTCTGGCAAGGGCCGAACTGTAATTGAAATCACAGGACTCCCGAAAAACAAAGCCTGGTGCAAAACTTTAGCAAAAGACTTAAAAAAAGCATTGGGTGTTGGTGGCACCTTCAAAGATCAATACATCGAGATCCACGGTGAAAAAATAGAAGAGGTCACCAAGGTTCTAGATAAAAAATCATTGAAGTGGAAACAAACGGGTGGTTGATGTTTCAGCGAGAAAGACTGTTTGTTGTTATTCTGCCCCTCCTTGTTTTAATTCTTGATCAATTATTTTCTATTTCATCTCTTGTCGGGTCACAACCAATCTTCTACACCCTGCTTCTTGGGCTTTGGATGGTCAGCTGGTGGGTTTTTGAAGTTCTTCCTCTCGGAATCACAGCCCTCATTCCACTTTTCTACTTACCTATTTTTAATATTTTAGATATTAAATCGGTAACCCCTGCTTACTCCAACCCCGTTATTTTTCTCTTCTTGGGTGGATTTATAGTGGCCCGCGCCCTTGAGAAAACTGCTTTGGATGAGAGGCTAGCCCTGACAATCCTGCACATTACTGGAAAAAGTGACCGCGGAATCGTGCTTGGCTTTGTCATCGCCACAGCAGGGTTGAGTATGTGGATTTCCAATACAGCGACCACCGTCATGATGGTTCCGATTGCTCTGTCTGTGATTCACTTTCTAGAAAAGAATCTCAAACCCGATACCCTAAAGTCTTTCGCCAATATGCAGATTGTTCTGTTTCTTTCCATTGCTTACGCCGCCAATATTGGCGGGATTATGACTCCAGTGGGAACACCGCCGAATGTGGTTTTCATTGGGTACCTGGATG
>CBDUOS010000091.1:0-14144 GCA_965368905.1 uncultured Bdellovibrionales bacterium
CCTTCTACGCAGACGGTCGACGGTTCGAATCCTTCCGTCATCGCCATTTTTTTTAAGTTAGAAACTTTAACCGACTCCAACATCTAAGATGAGTGCGGTAAGACCTCCACCAAAAGCATCGTAGTCAATAGAGTCACCATCGGTGCTTCGTACCTGAAAATCGTCATTGGCACTCAAGTGTTTAAAACCGCCACCGACATTCAGAATGAATCCGGTCCAATTCCATTGGAAACCGCCCATTGCGCCCACTTCCATAAAATCTTGGCGTCCGGAATAGGTCGTATCAGCCAAGTCTAACTTAACTGTCATATCAGAATACTGTGCCATTGCACCGACATAGGCCGAGTGGCGATTGAGTCCGCGAAAATAGTATTTGCCTTGGGCTCCATAGGAGTAACGGCTGTAGCGTTCATTGTTGTAAGTGGAAAAAGTATCTTCATCATTAGAATAATAATAATTGTGTTCAGGAGAGTAGCTTCCGATCGGTCCAAAAGTAAACTTGCCCGCTCTAAATTCAACAGCGACTGCAAGTTCTTGCAAAAGCAAATAAGCCGGATTGATTTTTAAAAGAACACTCGGTTGATTTTCTTCGACTGCTGCACTGATTTGATTGGTGGCATTGGCTTGTGCAAAGCTGACTGAATTGATTAAAAGCAGAATGAGCGAGATCTGACGTAGGGCAGTTTTCATAAAATGTCTCCTTGTGACAATAGTGGGCGCAACGAAATGTCTAAATACCTAGTTTTCTGTAATGGTCTTTTATATTTGTTATTGGAAAGCAACTTACATGCCATTTGAAAGAAAAACCAGAGTGCTCTTATTGTCCTTCCCAATTGTGTTTAAATCGAGTTTGACTGCATTCCTACTGAAGTTTTTACAACAGTGATTGCCCAGCCTCACAGTGACGTATTTAATCCCTTTGCAATAAAAGTTTGGGAGACTTATGAAGCCAATTTTCACGACTCTTTTAGTCCTTTTTATTTCGTCGACTGGTTATAGCGAGAATCAGCCGGAGCACGTCATTTGCGGAACACCAAATGCGGAATTCAATAACTCCACTCACCTTGTTCCGTTTATGAAATTGGAGAAAGAAGGAGATCACGTTAAAGTGACGGTGTTTGAAACTGAGTCGGAAGGTCCGATCTCAGAAAACTTATATCCCTACTACATTCCTGAACTTTACGTAAACGAAGGAATTGGTACCTTTTATGGAACCGCCAAAAATTACAGCGGTGGACACTCTGATTTCGAAGTCGATCAGGATGGATTTTTGCTGCGCAAACCCAGTCGATTGGGATTTGCCACTGAGCCTGGAAAGCTCATCCCGTTATCGGACTCATACAATCAAGTGTTTCTGATGTGGGGCGAACATAACCTTGTCAACTTCTCCTTTGATCCAAAAGGAGAAGACTATTTTGGTTTTCAATACTATTCACCCTACAATGAACAAATGAACCGAGTTGTGGGCGGAACCTATTATTGTCCCTATCGGAAATTGGATGGTCTTCTCTGGAGTTTATATAAGGATAATTTAGTAACGAGTTATGAGCCTTCAGAAAAATTAAGTGATCTAGACTCTTTTTATAACCCGCTGGCTTTTGAATTTACATTGCAACAGTACGTAACTCAGGTGATTTGCTCAGGTGATGTGATCGACACGTATACTGGCGATGGTGAACAGTTCAATAACTGCCCGAATGTAAAGTATGATTTGTTATGGGTACTGTTTTTTATGGAGGAGTATAATCACGAGTTTGACTTTGAAAAATTAAAAACCACTACGATTTATGTGGATGATGTTTACTATGAACAATTGGGTTGGCAAGTTGAAAAAAACACAGGCAGGGAGTATCTCGTAGTACACCCGGAGTTTTCAAAACGTGAATTGATGCAATTTTTGAAAAAGGAAGTCAGTGGCATCGAAGAGGAGAGTGACTGGTGAGTCGGTGGTTGGTCCTATTTATATTTTTCTTTCATTCTGGCCCGGTTTGGTCTCAATCCACTCAAGAAGAAACCAAGAGTGAGTGGAGTCAAAGTTTTGCCGGTGACCCTTTTCCAGGAATCAAGGCTAATATTAACAACGAAAATCAAACATGGCCCATTAGAACCTGGATTCAGGACTATCAACAGTGCCGCCCTCAGGTCGACAAGCTTTGGCAGCAGTTGGATGAATATGAAGATTTCTTCCGTGAACAAAATTATGAAAAAGCAAGCCAGGTTTATAGAGAAATCAACCGTGACCAATACTCCTCAGGTGATTGTTCCAACGCACTTTGGACCGCATTGTTGGTAAAGGCCTCCTTACTAGGGCCAAGAATTGGAAAAACAAAGGAGTCTCCTGAAGAAAAGAATCAGACCTCAGGAGGGAATAGTTTTTTTGCAGAAAAAGAAGACCCACCAGAGAAAGCGATCACTGTAGGATCTGATGATGAAAATTGGAAAACAGTCGATCCCGCGCTAGTCTACACGGATTATCGATATGAATTTTCATTGATGGTTCTTTTTCTGGCCAATAAAGGCTTGATACAAAAGTTGAACCCTCATTTACGTCATGTGATCGCTGGAGATTATCCAGAATCTTTGTGGACTCAAAGAAGTGAAGAGGGGTATTTCACAGTTGCTTTTTTTGATTGTTACTCTTCCATGATATTTATCGATTCGGATCTCAAGCCACTGAATTTGGCCGCTACACTCTATCATGAACTTGACCACGTTTTTCGCGACAAGTTCTATGATTCATTTTTGTATGGGGGAGAAGGGTTTGATTTTGAAAAGAATACCGTAAGAAGTTTTGTTGAAACCGACGAGTTGCTTGCGACAGTTTCTTCCGGGTTCTATCAAAGACGTCAGCTTCAGGTTGATACCACTTTTCATATCAATGATGTGACTTTGGGTAATGAATTTAATTTGTACAGTCCCAACGGTCCTTTAAATGAATCCTTCAAATTGATATTTACCGAAGACTTGGCTGATCTGCGTCAGTATCCCAACCCTTCCGGATTTTTTGCGGGCTTATCGAATTATCAATCTCTCCATGGCGTGAGTCAGTCGGTTGATTCAGTATTGTGTGAAATGCAGAAGCGAGTTCTGAATGGATACTTTTCAAACGAAGAGCCGTCTGAGTGTGGGTCTGATCAACTGCAAGATTTTCGTGATCTTGGAAACCTGTTCTTGGATACGAAACTGGCACGAGTGGCAGACATTAGAGGCAGGCGCCTTTCTCCTTGGGATCCTGTACCAACCGATGATGACATTCAGAAGAATGTGGAGGAGATGCTCAAGGGACTTAATGTGGCCGTCAGTGGCCCTTCTTATTTATGTGAGCAGATGATGCAGTCTCAAGACGATGGTGACCTTGAGAATTATCTCGGAAGCCTTTTGTCAGTGGCTGGTGGCCGCACTGGAAACGGCGGCGTCCGCCCTTGGTTGTTGCCGAGCTTGATGGTGCCCCTCAAGCCGGGAGAGGCCACTATTAGACCCTCATCATATGGGATTCGCGCCTGCACCAGAGTCCGATTTTAATCAATATCTTCTTATATTTAGGGCATCTCATGGAGATGTTTCACAAGCCTAACATTTTTCGCACTTTTCGCGTTACGGAGCGTAACGATACCTTTCTCCGGAAATGGACTACCTAGTTCCTTTATCCATAGGAGGAAGTATGAACGGTGTTTTAGTTAGTTTTATTTTGTTGTTTGGTCTTAACTTGGCCATGGTCGGCTGTTCCGGAGAGGATGCCACTGATGTGCAAAAACGGCTCACGCCCCCAGCGGGAGGCAAAGATGCCAAGGGAGCCACGGAAGATAAAAATTTTTCCGGTCGTTGGGTTTCGCAGTGTAACGAAGAGAACCAACAGGGCTTTCGCAGTTATCGAGTGGAAATGGATTTCGCAGATGATCAGCTTGTGATGACCACGCGTTTCTACATAGAAGATGAGTGTTATGCAGAAAATATGCGAATCGAAACGGCTGGTACGTTTAAAACAACAAATGGAGACAGTCGTGACAATATGGTGGAATTTACCGAAGGCGGTAACAATCCCCAGTTTTTTCGTGTTGCTGGACCTGATGATGCTTTTATCATCACCAAACTGAAAAGTTCCGCGGATGAAGCCAACAAGACAGTGGCTGATATTTCAATGTACCGTGATGACAAATGGGAGATGATTCAGCAAACCTTACTGGAATCCACTCCAGAAAGTCTCACCCAACTTGAAGAAGGTGTCTATCAATCTGTTTCCAATAACTTATGTCAGTTTGTGATTGGACTCGGAAAGCCGACAGAAAAGTGGCAAGTACTGTACGTTGATTTGAGATCTCCCGATTGTGGCAGTGATCTGATTAAATTCACATGTTTCGGAGCCGGAAGTGAATGCCGCGCTCAAGGGAATACCGACTATCGATTAGAACAGGTCAGTGAAACCGAGTTTCGATTTCGCTTGGCATTTCAAAGCCAATATTGGTCTTACGAAAAAATAGAGAACTGAGGAGGGTGAAATGTTATTTCCTAGAATTGAAAAAAGCGTATGGATTGCAATCATGATCCTCGCGTTGAGTGCGTGTGCTACGAACGAGATAAAAATAGACGACGAAAAAGTGTCTTCTGTAAAAAAAGTAGCCATCGGAGGGTTTACATTAGTTCAAGAGGCTGCCATCAAAAACAATATTGCAGTGCCAAAAATGCCAGGTGGAATGAATAGCTCTATTCCTGATCATAACACCTTTGCGAAGGTGAAACCTCATGGAGCCAATGCCTATATTTTACTTTCAAAGCTGATGAAGTCTAAGAAAGGGTGGAAAGTCTATCCCTATGGCAAGCTAACAACCAATAGAGCCTACCGAAGTTATCATGACTCATTGATGGAGGATTGGCAAAATCGTCGCTCACCCCTTAAAGATTTTGAAATGATCTTTGCTGACAAGGTTCTCGACTACAAATCATTTTTTGAGATGGGTCAGCCACAAAGAGATAAACTGATGAATGATCTTGGTGTGGACGCCTTGGCGACTTTTAATATCAAGGTGGAGGTCAAGTCGAAGTATGGAACTCTTAATGGGTTTGGTGATAAAAAACCAGTGGCCAAAATAGAGTACATTCTTTTTAAGAAGGGTGAGAAAGAGCCAATTTGGGAAGTCACCATGGAGCCGAGCGAGGGGCTGGAAAATGTACCTTCAAATATGTTCACCATGGATAATAAAGAAGACCTCTTGTATGAGGTCTCTTTGAATAGTATTCGCCACACTTTCACGAGCATTCTAGACAAGAAAAAGGTTGAGTAGTCTGGCCTTAGAAAAATAAAGCAGCGTCGAAATGGATTTTGCCGCTGTGACTTGAGATTTGTAAAGGGGTATTTTTTCGTAAGCGGTACAAAAAGCTACGTATGACCCCATCGTGTTTTTCGTAGTTGTACTTTTGTTTCCAAATGTTCTCAAAAAAACAAGAGCGTTCGATCGGGCCGTTTTGCATGGTTTGCACTAGAGGAGCCAGTTTGAGGGTTGTTTTGAGTCGGTAACTTCGAAGCTCATTTAAATCAAAGAGATAGCCTTCTTCTGATATTAAAAACCTGATGGGTTCCGAGTTTTTGACCCAACGGTTCTCTTTGACTGTCAGTAGGTGTCTTTGTTCACTCGTTGAGCGAGACACTTTTGCATCAAAGTTTGCAAGCCAATGTTTCAATTTAGCGAAAGATTGACCTTTCTGAACGAGTGGATTGCGTAGCTTAAAGTCAGGATTTTCTGCTGCCGTGTAGAAATCAAACTCTGCCATCGCAGCATAAAGGGGGTCTTGCAAGGCGTTTGCGATTACAAAACAGGCACTGGCAAGATGCGAAATAGGTTTTTGTAAACTTCTGTGGGTATCAATCTTTAGCCTGAGAAGCGACAAAAGAAGGTCGATGTCTAGTGGTTCGTTGTCCGAAAACTGGAACAGGCTGCGAGCGAGCGATGTGGCTCGTTCAGTTTCTCCCATAGCAAGGTAGATCTTGGCTTTGAGAATTTTTGAATACTTAACAGCGACTGCACGATTGTATAGTTTCTGTTGAGAAAGAACCATTTCGCAATCCTTTAACGCTTTGTTCAACTCGCCAAGTTCATAAAGTGCGATGGCTCGACATTGGATCAGGGAGATCTGCGTGATCACGGCAGGGCTGAGGCGTAGGCCTTTTTCTGCTACAGAAACAGCACCCACCCACTGCCCTTCGTGGCAGAGGGTTTGGGTTTCAGCCAGGCAATAGTCGGCCTTGGTGTCGTTATCTTCAAATTTATCGACTTTTTTAAACACTTCGCGAGCTTTTGCAAAATCTCCACTCATCACATTCAGTCGCAACTTTAGCAATTCATTGTCCTGTGGGATGGACTGGTAAATAAAGTTCGCTTTACCGAGGTTGAACTCAACCGAAGTGTAATAGCAAATTTGCCCAAGGGGGTCTTGTGGGGGAAGTCCGCCCACTGAGGCATTGAGAATATCTGACTTTACGATTGATTGAATTGAACCACTCATGGGGCTTTTTTATCAAACAGCCTAGAAGAGGCAACAGATTGTCCCTGGATGGTCGTATTTTCACTAATTTATAGGTGATTTGAAAATAGTTTAGTATTCGGGGCTCGCTACAGTGCGGAAGCTGTTGAAATGGAACGGAAATCAGGGGACCTTTTAATGTCGAAGAGGAGATTCTTTATGAAACTGATCCTGAAGCTACTAATTCTTGGTGCCCTTGTTATGAGCTGTACTTCTTTGCGTGATAAAGAGGATGACCCAAAATTTAAAGAGCTTTCACAAAAGTTTTTGGATGAGTTTTGGGAGTTTCATCCTTCCTATGCCTCTCAGTTGGGTCTAGAAAAGTATGATTCTATTTTGGAGATTCCAAATGCTAGTCAGCGCGCTGACCGTACCGCATTTTATGTAAAGTACCTGGATCGGTTTCAAGAGGTGAAGGATGACGAGCTTTCTTTTGCACAAAGAACTGATAAGGAGCTAATCATTAACGAGTTAGAGGGAAGCCTGTGGTCCTATAACCAGTTTCGCCCCTTCGAGTGGAACCCCTCCGCTTACAATATCGGAAACGCGGTGAGCAGTGTTCTAGAAAAAGAGAAACGTCCAATCAATGATCGCATCAAAGATTTGAGTGAAAAACTTCTTAAGGCTCAAGAGTATTATCAGACAGCCAAAAACAATATTAAAAAGCCCACTAAAGAGCACACCCGGTTAGCCATCAAGCAAACCAAAGGTTTGATCAAGTACCTGAAAGGTGATGTGAAAAAGAAAATTAAAGAATCCACATTATCGGCGCGCGAAAAGAGTACGGCGCGGCAGCGTGTGGGGTCAGCGATCGCGGCAGCAAAAAGATACCAAACCTTTTTGCAGGGAATTTTGGCTCGCCCAAAAACAGTGGGGGGCTTTCGTTCGTTTCGTATTGGCAAGGAAGCTTATAAGAACAAATTTAAATTCAATCTCCAGGTGGAAAAATCTCCAGAAGAACTCTACCAATTGGCCTTGACTACAAAAGAAGATATTCGTTCTAAGATGTTTGAAAAGGCGATTGAACTCTATCCAAAATATTTTGGAGAGAAATTGCCGCCCCATGACCGACAAGAGGTGATCTCCAGTATTATTAATAAAGTTTCAAAAGAGCATTCAAAACCTGATGAGTTTGTGGCGACTGTCAGAAAGCAAATTCCTGCGCTTTCACAGTTTATTAAAGACAAGAACCTTCTAACTCTCGATGCCAGTCGTCCATTAAAAGTGAGAGAAACCCCGCTTTACCAGCGTGGCTTTGCTGGGGCCAGTGTGGACTCACCCGGGCCGTTTGATAAGAATCGAGACACTTTTTACAATGTGACGCCTTTGGACAGCATGACTAAAAAGCAAAAAGAGTCCTATTTGCGCGAGTACAATGACTACACTTTGCAGATTCTCAATATTCATGAGGCGATCCCGGGGCATTATGCTCAATTGGTTTATAGCAACAAGTCACCCAGCCTGATCAAATCTATCTTCCGCAATGGTCCCACAGTCGAGGGTTGGGCCGTCTATTCAGAGCGAATGATGCTTGAGCAGGGTTATGGTGAAGACAGCCCGGAGCTTTGGTTGATGTATTACAAATGGTTCTTGCGGGTGGTGACGAACACCATCATTGATTATGAGATTCACAATAAAGATCTCACCAAAAAACAAGCCATGAAACTAATGACAGAAGATGCCTTTCAGGAAAAAGCGGAAGCCGAAGGAAAGTGGAATCGCGCAACAGTTTCACAGGTTCAGTTGGCTAGTTATTTTGCTGGATTCAGTGAGATTTATGATTTGCGTGAGAAGATCAAAACGGAAGAGGGAAGTGACTTTGATCTCAAAAAGTTTCACGAGACTTTTTTGAGCTTTGGTAGCGCGCCGATCAAAGAAATTAAAAAGCTGATGCTTTAAGACCTAAGGCTAAATAAAAGAGAGGGTGAAATCCCTCTATCCCTGACCTAAGGCCTTTTTCACGGCCTTGGTCTCGTCAATATTTCGACGAAAATTCGAATATTCAAAACCTTTGTAAGACCGACCGAAGAATAGGCATGCAGAAACAACTGATCCTATTTTTTATACTTGTCTTACTAGCCGCCTGTTCTCCTCAACAAGAAGAAGGGTTTTTCTCGAAGGAATCAACCAACACCGGTTTGACCTGCCAAGATGATGACGCTGTTGCAGAGCAATCAGAACTTTCCATCAAGGCCATTTACGGGGAGGACAATCGATTGGATTGGTTTGAATCGCCAGGACTTACGAAAGACTATTGGGCCCGCGCCACCTTGGCTCTTATTCCAAATGGTCACCTCGTTGCTAAAAATGGTGAGTACGTGATCAGTGCTTCTACGTATAAAAACTCAGTGAACCTTTGTCCGGGGCAACCATTTGAGAATCAACCATCAGCAGCATACTGCTCTGGTTTTCTTGTGAGTGATGACTTGGTTGTGACAGCTGGTCACTGTGTTCGAGATCAATATGATTGTAATAGTGCGAACTTTGTATTTGATTTTGCCAAGAAGGATTCCATGCAAACAAGTTATTCCGTTCCCAATTCCAGCGTTTACGGATGTGCAGAGCTTGTGGTTTCAGAAACTGGAACTCGTGATTTCGCTGTGGTTCGTTTGGATCGCAAGGTGACTGATCGTACGCCTCTGAATGTGCGTCGTGGTGGAAGCCTTGGGCGTGGGGATCAGGTGATGTTGGTTGGCCATCCAATGGGTCTTCCTTCAAAAATTGCCGATGGCGGATTTGTACAGACCGTTGGTAATAAGATAGAAGCCAGTGTCGATGCCTTTGCAGCCAATTCGGGTTCGGTGATATTAAACTCGGTCAGCGGTTTGGTCGAGGGTATTCTGGTGGCCGGAGAAGTGGACTTTGTCTATCAAGATGGCTGTCGCGTTGAGGCGCGCTGTGGATCCAACTGTGACGGCGAAGTCATAACTCCAATCAGTCAGGTTCTGTCCTATATTCCGGATGTCATTTATGACAACCCCATTTGCGACGCCAACTAGTTCAATTGTAGAGAGCGTGAATTTTCTGTCGACGAAAGTCAAAAATGCTTTTCACGTCGCCAAGAACTTTCCAAGCCGTGGCTAAATAACCAATGACTCCCAAGGGGATTTTAAAGTCCACTTGATCTGTCATCAAGGTGCCTCCAGCAAGGTCTTCAAACTGATGAATGTGATACCACTTACTGTAAGGTCCTTTTTCTTGATTGTCAGAGAACATATGGGGAGGGTTCCAGTCTTTAATCAAGGTTTTCCATTTCACTGGGATCCCATCCACTTTCAGATTGTACTGAATCTCAGTTCCTACAGATAGGGGTTCGGCGGAAACCGACGTGATTCGAAAGTTGAGAGAAGGAGGAGTGATATTTTCTAAATTTTTTACTTCAGCAAAAAATGGGAACACCTCTTCTTTAGGTTTTGGTATCCACTGTTCGAAGATGTACCTTTTTTCGGTTCCCTTAAGTTTCGGAACTCTTTTATTAATCGAGTCGTCAATTTTTTTGTATTCAAATTGAAACCCTTTGTTCTGGATTTTTGTGGAGCCTATTTTCTGGCTTTCTACTAAATGGGGAGCAACTTCACCGACAGCGATTCGTAAAGCGAAGTAAGGAACGCTGAGGCCAAGTTTCACTCCTAATCTTTGTGCAATGGCTTCACTGATGTCACGATTGGAGGCCGGGTTGGGTGCTGTAGCATTGTATGCTCCAGTGATGTCATTTTCGATTGCGAAAATGTACATATTGGTTAGATCCTCAATGTCGACCCAGCTCATAAACTGTTTGCCGTTTCCTAAGCAGCCGCCCACTCCATTTTGGATCGGAGGGACCATTTCAGCCAAAGCGCCCCCTTTTTCAGACATAACGATTCCCACCCTTAAAACCACTTTGCGGATTTTATCTAAATTATTGAGTGGAGCCTCCCAGTCTTGGCAAAGTTTGCCAAGAAAACCATAGGACTTGCTGTCGTCTTCATCGACAGTTTTGTCTTCGGTTTCGCCGTAGATTCCAATTGCTGAGGTGGAGATGAAACTTTTGAGGTTGTTGCCTTTGCTGTTCGACAACTCGACAAGTTGAGTGGTGTTCTTTACTCGAGAGTCGTAGAGCTCCTGTTTGTATGATTTAGACCAACGTTTTCCATTCACATTGGCGCCTGCCAAATTGACGATGCATTCAAGTTCAGAAAACAGGGGGGAGGACTCCAATTCGTCCCAAGTGATTGGAGTCTGCGGGTAGGGGCATTGCAACTTTGCCTTTTCTCGGTTTCGTGTGAGAACAAAAAGCTGATGGCCCTTGGCAGCCAGTTTTTTGCCCAACTCCTTTCCCACCATCCCGGTTCCGCCTGTAATCAATATCTTCATTTGTTCACGCCTTTTTGAACAATTTCGTTGATTTTTTAAAATAAGTCAATATAAATTAGATCCTAAAGGTGGTCTGAAGTGGCAAAAAGCTATGGAATTCATTGGTTTAGAAGAGATTTACGTGTTGCGGGAAACCTATCACTTCAAGACAATTGGCGGCAAAATGATGGTCGCGTAGTGGGTGTCTTTTGTTTTGATAAAAAATTTCTCAGTCGCACAGACTTCTCCGTCAATCGATTCCAATTTTTCATCAATACACTGAGTGAGTTAAAAAAAGAACTGCGTGAGCTTGGTTCGGACCTTTTGTTTATAGATGTTGGGCCGCAAGACGCATTCCCCAAACTCTTCAAGAAATTGGAAAAGGAGAAGGGGCTTCCCAGTTTGGTCTCTTGGGGAATTGATTATGAGCCATTTGCTGTGCAACGCGATCAAGAAATGAAAAGTCTTTTTAAGCAGTGGAGTGTGGAGACCCTGCAAAAGCGTGATCATTTGTTGATTGAGCCCCATGAGTTGAGCAAGAAAAATACGTCCGACGAACACTACCAGGTTTACTCCCCCTTTGCACGACGTTGGCTAGAGATCTTTCAAGATGAAGAAGTGATCCAACGAGTGAAGACTCAAGAAGGAGGCTTGCGCTATTTAAAAAAACGAGCAAAAGGTGAGGTTGAGAAAATATTCAAGCTCCGATGGAATCGACTCTTGCCCAACTTGCAAGACTATGACTCCAATCTAGAAAAGTATCGTCAAAACAATATGAAAAAAGTGACGATTGAAATTCCGCCTTCGGGTTCACTGGTCGCCTATCAAGCTTTACAATCTTTTAAAAAGCGAATTGATACTTACAAAGACAAAAGAGATATCCCGAGCATCAACGGGACTTCCAGGTTTTCATTATTTCTAAAAAATGGTTCTTTAACAGTACCACAAATCATTGCCTCCTTGGAGCTCGAGCCCTATAGCAAGAAAAAGTCGGGGCGCGATACTTTTTTCAGCGAGCTGATCTGGCGCGAATTTTACTATCATACCTTGAGTCATAACCCACGAGTTGAGAAAGAGTCTTTTTTGCCTCAATACAAAGATCTGCCATGGGAGAATGACAAGAAACTTTTTAATGCTTGGAAACTAGGGAGGACTGGGTTTCCGATTATCGATGCGGCCATGCGAGAGTTAAAAAACACGGGTTGGATGCACAACCGAGCGCGCATGATCGTAGCTTCGTTTCTCACCAAAGACCTTCTGATCGATTGGCGCTGGGGCGAAAAGTACTTTATGGAGGAACTGCTTGATGGCGACCTGGCTCCCAACAATGGGGGCTGGCAATGGGCCGCTTCAACCGGCTGCGACCCTCAACCGTATTTTCGTATTTTCAACCCCTGGCTGCAGGGTAAAAAGTTCGATCCCGAGGGCATCTATATCAAAACTTATTTGCCAGAACTTAGAGGTCTAGAAGCGAAACAGCTGCATCAGCCCATTATTGGGCACAAGGACTACCCAGAGCCCATAGTGGACCACAAAGAGCAAAGAGAAAAAGCTTTAGCGTTATATAAGCAGAAGAAAAACTCTTAGCTGTCGAGGCACATGACTTGATCGAAAGTTTTGAAATCGACGGTATCGCAGTCTGCCATTCCCTTAAGAAGGGTTTGGGACACGTTCACCATCTCAGTCAGTTCGGCCATTCGCTTTGGATCGACGGCGCCATTGTCGGCGCTTCCCACTTTGTCTTTGAGTTTTACACAGTCTTTTTGGATTTCATCGAGAAGTTTCATCTCTCTTTGTCGAATAATATTTAAGATGACCTCTGTGATATTGGGATTGATTTTGTATTTTTGAGTGCCGGGCTTCTCTTTTGCCACTTCTTGGATGACATCGTAGTGAAGTAAATCCTTGAGTGTCATGCTGGTTAGGGCTTTAGAAATTTTTAAACTGTTCTTGAGGTAATTTGCATCGACAGGTTCTGGAGATAGAAAAACCAATGTCCAAACTTTTCCGTGGACTTGTTTAAAGCCCCAGTATTCAATGAAGGTGCCAATTCGGTTCGCCAAACTCTGGTATTGTGCCGATTCAATGATTGAATGAGAGCCCATCGCTTATCCTCTGATTTGTTTAATATAAATTGAACAAAAAAGCGGGGCTTGTCAATCTTTTAGGCCGATTCGATTCAAATGGAGACCCGCAAAAAGCATCCCGACGGAGCCTAACAGGTGCCAAACCACGTGCCCATGTAGAAAGAAGTTATCAGGTTCGCACCAGATTCTTTTGATATCTAAGATTGCAAAACCTTGTGCCACTCCCAGGGCGACAACGGCCAAGGCGAACCAAGAGTACTCTTTCAGGCGTTTCTCTTTAAAGCCATTGACTAGATCAAGGACGATCGCTGGAACAGCATTGATCAGCATCATCGGTTGAACCGGCCAGTCGACAATGTCAAAGATCATGAAAACGGCGGTGTTAAGGAAAACTAAAAACCAGAAGAGGGTGTAGAAGCCGGTTTCAGTTTTGCAAAGCCTTTTCAAGTTAAACGAGACAAGAAAGGAGAGCATTAAGAACATTCCAATAAAGTCAAAAAACTGAGTCAGGTAATTATTGGTCGCATGGTAAACAAAGGACAATAAGCCCATAACAAAAACGGCGTAAGGAAAGCCGCGCAAAGGCTGCTTCTTCATCTTTACCAAAAGAGCCAATCCGATGATCATATAAGGTAGATTGCTCCAGGTGTTGGCGGGTTCGTTAATCACCGAGCACACCGTAGGCTCGCACCAGTTCACATTGGGGGCGCCATAAGACTGTTGGGCTTCGTACCAGGGGCAACCGGGATCAATGGTAAATTCTTTATTTTTGTTGCTGTAAGGACTGTCCATAGCCCATCTTTTTATTAAGAAAAGGGGAGAAAAGAAAGGCTAAAGTTTCTTTAGTTCGTCAAATCGGGGGTCTTCATTCAGCTCAAATGGTGCGTTTGCCGTGTATTTTTTACGAATCTCTTGCAGGAGTTCGATCGTCTTGTTGAGAGCACCCTCCGGCACAGACCCTTTGGCACGGCAGTAGGTTTCCATGACTTGGCAAAGTTCGGTCACTTCGGGTACTCCGTAGGTTGATCCTGTTCCTTTCAATTTATGAAGTTCTAATTCGAGGGAGTACCAGTCTAAGCCTTCAAGAAAGCCACGCATCAAATTGAATTTCTCATCAAAACTTGCGAGATATTCCTCTCTTAATTCGGCCATCATTGCATCGTAATTTTCTGAGTTCACGGTTAAGCTGCCCTCTTGGTGTTATCAAGT
>CBDUOS010000092.1:0-14083 GCA_965368905.1 uncultured Bdellovibrionales bacterium
CCTCAACCTTTTGGAAGTCACTTTGCGTTGAGAACAGACGCTCTTTCAAGCGAAACCGCAAGGCCACATTTTCGTGGGTTTCTTCAAACCAGTCGTTGTTTTGTTGGCTCATAATCGTCTCCTAGAATCGAGTCGGGCGTTGTTCGCTGTCGTTCGGCTGATAATACGAAAAGTATTGGGTTTCATAATGAGTGGGCAAGGTTTCAGCAAACTGTCTTTTTAGAACATAGTTGTCAAAATCTGGGCGCAGAATTTTTCCCTTATTGAATAGAACCAGGTCAAAACTCATTGGATTGAATACCTTAAGAACTTTCTTCGCCCATTCCACTTGTTCTTCTTTGTTAAAGGCATTGGTTTCAAAGCTAATATAACTGCCGTCACTTTCTGGAGTGACATGAATCGTGAAGTACCGGTTTCCATAGATGGCATTCAAAGAATACCCCATGGGGTCAAAGACGAAGTCGTCGATTTCTCCTTTGACGATTTCTGATATCCCCGCGCGATCTCGAAGCTCTTTGGCATCACAATCTTTGCAATCGCGAAACATCTCGGTCACCTTTGGACAAATTCCATGCATTAGAACTTCCAGAGTGTGATCATCGTCAGCAGGCATAAAATCTTTGTTGGTTCCGAAAAGGTAGAGGTGGTGTTCGTCTTCACGGCCATAGCGAAGAGCTTCGCCTTGGAACCACTTTTTCAAAGTGTTGACGTCGCTAAAAAAGTCCGTGGTCTGCGCTTGTGGCAGCAGTTCATTTTTTCTTTCATAGAAAAAAGCCTGAATCTGTTCAGGCTGATAAGTTTTCATCAATTCCTCTACGGCGCTGACCAAACGAGTGGTTCCGCAAGTGATCATCACCAAGTAGTGATCATAGACAAACAGGGAACTCTCGGAAAGCAAGTAGGCTGTCATATGGTCGTTACTGATCTCCGAAAGAATTTGGGCTTGGGACGCTTGCACCAGTTTGTCCCAAAACTCACGAGGTTGTTGGCGCAATGGCTCGATGCCACGATCAAAAATCACTTCAATTTTTTTTTCAGAACCTTCAAAAAACACGGGCCCCTCGACGTCAGAGTTGAATTTGTAAGTGCTCTAAATAACTGGCTGAAAGGGAAAAGACAAGCAATGGGGGAAAATCTATAAAATCTATGATAGGTAGGAGAAATGGGAATCAAAATCTCTGTCATAATACCCACTTACAATCGCCAGCGTTCATTGATGAGGGCGATTCAATCGGTTCTACAGCAAACTTGCAAAGATTTCGAGCTCTTGGTGGTGGATGATGGCTCCACTGATGACACGCAAAATTTGCTAAGCAAGATCACCGATTCTCGGGTGAGAATCTTTCGAACTGAAAACCGTGGCGTCAGCGCGGCTCGCAACCTTGCCATTAAAGAGGCTGAAGGCGAGTGGGTGGCTTTTCTGGACTCCGATGACGAGTGGCTTCCACAGAAACTGGAACGACAAATTGAACTATTGCAAAAGGACAGCTCTTTGCGCTGGGTTCATGGGGAAGAGATTTGGATACGTAATGGAAGTCGGGTGAATCCCATGCAGAAACACAAAAAGTCTGGAGGTGATATTTTTATCAACTCACTTAAATTGTGTTGTGTGAGCCCATCCGCTGTTGTTTTGCAAAAATCATTGTTTGCAGAGGTCGGCTATTTTCGTGAGGACTTTCCTGTCTGTGAAGACTACGATCTTTGGATCAAGTTAGCAGAAAGGCACCCTGTGGGTTTTGTGGAAGAACCCTTGGTCGTTAAGTATGGCGGGCATGAGGATCAACTCTCAAGAAAATTCTTTGCCATGGACTACTGGCGAGTTCTGTCGATGTCCCAGCGAATCGACGCAGGGTTAACGCCAGATAAAGAGAAGCAAGTGGCTGAAGAAGTGTTGGCAAAGTCTCAAGTCTTACTGAAAGGCTATCGAAAGCATGGGAACTTGCAAAATTTTGATTTTGTTTTCTCACAAATGAAAAAGGCAGAGAAAATTCTCTGCCTTCCGTTGGATTGATATTTAATAACTCATTATTTTTCTTCGTTTGCTGGTCCCTGATTGTGTGCATTGGCTTGCAAGAAAGCACCAATTTTGCGCAAAGGCTCAATAATCAACATATCAATAACGTCTTTGACCCAGTTGGCTACGATTCCAAGAGTTCCGGCAAAAAGAATTTTCAAGAATGAACGGAACTGACCTTTCAAAAGGTGAGACATAGCAGAGAAAAGGTTGCAGAATATATCTCCAGCGAAAGTCACGAAAGACTTAACGGCTCCCATCACATAAGCGACAGAAGTGGCAACAACCCACTTGGCACCTTTAAGAACTTTGGAGATAACGATAAAAGGCAAAGCCAAAACATCGGCGCCTTTAGCGACTAAAGCATCAGCGGCAGCGTTGCTCAATCGGATAGCTCCGTCAAAGAAAACATCACTGGCTTTTACAACCATAAACTCAACAGTGGTGATTCCAGCGTTGGCAGTGGCAGCCGAAACTAAGATCACATTTCCACCAGCGATGATGGCACAGTTCACTGTTCCAAAAAGGCGATACTTCTTGGCGTTACCAAGCATGCACTGACCTGTTCTTTGGGCTTCCCCGATTAGAAATTTAAGAGAGGCCACTGTTGTACGACCAATGGCTTCGACTCCGTGCCCGACGACCATAACGCCACCACCGGTCCACTCAAGAGCGGCTTGTAGGGGCTGGACAATTCCGTCGACGTTGGCCACATGCTTAGAAATGGCGTTGTTCATATTGGTTTCGGCGACTTGGTAGTCAGCCACGGCTGCTGCAGCCATTGAGTTGTTGCAGGTATAAGCTGCCATAAGTGGTCCTGAAGTCAGGATCATGCAAAGGCTAAGCATAATAGATGCTGCTAATCTCATTAGTAATCTCCTTGTTTGGGTGTTTGTTTGCTGTTCATTTTTTGAACAGCTCTACCATGAAGGAATTTTGATTTTCTTTTAGTGGTGTTGTAAAAAATTGAATGGTCGCAGTTCAGTTTTGACAAGCCGTACCGTAAACCTCCGAAAAGACACTGCTAATGAGTTGTAAAAACGAAAACAGGAGGCAAAGACATTCTTACCTATGGTTGAGCTTTCCACCAAACATAATTTTTATTTATGCTAAGTCTCGTTTCATACCAACTTAAAAGCTTTACATCGAATTAACTTAACTATTTCTTATAGAGGATTTTTTTCACCCTCCTCGTTATCACGATCAAAAATGGCCTAAAAACTAAGCAGTGACGAATTTAATTCTAAGACTGTGACTCTTTGAGTTTTGGGGTGGGCTCACCTATCATTGAAAAGAGGGGTCCTGGCATGAGACTGCGAGCAGCAAAATTTTATCTACAAAACCCGATTCGCACGTCAATAGAGCAGGGAGTGAGTCCTCACATTGGCCTCTATTGCATCAAACGGAAAACGTTATGACCCAAATCAGTATCTGGAGAAAAGAGCCTCAGTAATGAAAAAAATCGGTTTGAATCTTACCGGTGGTGGTGCCCGTGGAGCCTATCAAGCAGGAGTCCTTCTTGGCCTTTCAGAAATAATGAAAGAGCTGGGGTTGGAAGGGGAGAACAATCCCATTAAAATTTGGTCAGGAAACAGCGCTGGAGCCATCAACTCTTGCTTTCTCGCTGGCCATGCCGATTGCATTAGCGAGGGTGCGGAAAAACTGGTGTCTTTGTGGAAGAGTCTTGAACCCGATAGCATTTACAAGACTGGCATAGGTTCAGTATCTGCAAACAGTGTGCGTTGGGTTCGCGACCTGACTTTCGGTCCTCTTTTTAAAAGCAAGCTTGCACAGTACCTTCTGGACACGGCTCCGTTGTACGAATTGTTGAAAGGTGGGTTGCCCCTACAACGCATGGGCGAAATGATTGAGACCCAATTGGTCGATGCGGTGACCTGTTCGTCTTATAATTACAACACTTCTGAAACCATCACATTCTTGCAATCGAAAGAGTCTTTTCAATGGGATCGTCGACGGCGTCGGATTGACAACACAGTGATCACGCCCGAACATGTATTGGCCTCCTGTTCGATCCCATTACTGTTTCCACCAACAGCTTTAGGGAACCAATATTTTGGTGACGGGGGATTCCGCAACACCGCGCCCTTGAGTCCGACCATTAAGTTGGGGGCTGAAAAGATCCTCATGATCGGGGTCAAGTACCTTGCGCCTCCCGAGGAGATTGAAGGGGCTTCCGGTAAGCCGACAGTGGGGCATATCGCCGGCTCGGCTTTGAATGCACTGTTTATGGATAATTTGGAGTTGGATCTAGAACGTCTCATCCATTTAAACGAAATTATCGAAGTTTTGGGAGAGGGATTTGCGACGGAGCGCTCAGAGTATCGACGTATCGATTTCAAAATGATTCGACCCTCACAAAACATTTCAAAGATTGCCGAGAAGAGAACAGAAAAAGGGTTGCCCAAAATGATTCAATATTTACTATCGGGATTAGGGACAGAGCAACAGTCTTCAGATCTGGCCAGTTATATTTTATTCGAGTCAGAATTCATCGGTGATTTAATTACGCTCGGTCAAAACGATGTGATCAACCGCCACGATGAAATGAAAAATTGGTTATTGTCGGACTAACCCAATCGCTTGTAGATTAACGGGTATAGTGTGCAGACTATCCCAAAAACTATTTCTCAAAGAGTAAGGACTTTGAGTCATGGGTGTGCCTTCGACGTTCACCTCCCAATCTAAATTCTTTGAACGATCCATCACTTCAACAACTTGATTGGGTTCGAGGTGTTTAAACAGTTCACTTAAAAGATCGCCTTCTGAATGACTGCTACGATCAATTTTCACCAAAGCAGCGATGACATCTAGGTCAAGGTGCTTTGATTGATTCAAAATATTAATCAATGTTTTACGTGATTCAATAATATTGCCCTCACGGTAGTAAGCTTCGGCACGAAGAATGGCAAACCAACTGTAGAAACCCAGATAACTTTCAGCCTCATTTAATAAACGGTGCACTTCGTTGGTTCGACTGGGGTCGATGACTAAGATTTTAGCTTTGATTAACAATCCGGTGATAAATGCCTTTGGGACACGGGATTGCCCTCGTCTAGGGCGAAAGCTATTGATCAGCTCATTAGCTCTGCGTAGGGCCATGTCTGTATTGCCCAATTTAAACCAGACTTCGGCACTCATAGATAAATAGTTGGGGTCGGGTTTGGAGCTTTGCCGAGGCAGTGCTCCTCGAGCCTCAATCAAATCCCGTGCTATACGAAGTTCGCCTTCGTTGATCTTGAGTCGAGCCAACATACCGAGAGCGCCGGCGTGCTCGGGATTTTCCTCTAACACTCTTCGAAAGGATGCGGTCGCCTCATTTGATCGCCCTAAGGATGTTAATATTTGCGCCATCGCCAAGTGGCTGGCCTCTCGATAGGACTGCTCCAGTTCGAGCACCCGCTGTTGCATTGTGAAGGCGGTTTCAAGGTCCGTCCGGTTTCCGGTCGAAGAGAGTATTTTAGCATACAAGGCCAATGCATAAAGATCGTTGGGGTTTTCTTTAAGAATTGCATCGAGGTGAACCTTCGCATCTTCTCTTAAACCGAGATCATATAATTGCTTGGCCTCACGCATATGAGCTCTCGCTGCTCGTACAATGGGATCAAAATAGATATCTCGGCAAAACGGTGCACCAAAGGAGGCCGGCGAGGCGAAGATGAAAATACAAAAAGCCAATAACAGTTTCATAGTACGGTGAATGTAAACTTATCTAGGCGAGCGGACACCTAAAAAAAGATCATTAGTTCTTTTTTACAAGAACTGTCTAATTGTTAGTGGGCGTTTTTAATGGCGCAGCTGGGACCGAGTGGAGATGTGCCGCAGGCACGAGGCTCCAGGAGGAAGTCCGACTGCAAGACATAAAAAAAGCCAAGCAAAGCTTGGCGTTTTTAATGGCGCAGCTGGGAGGACTCGAACCCCCAACCCTCTGATCCGAAGTCAGATACTCTATCCAATTGAGCCACAGCTGCGTAATCGATTAGGAATCAAAAGTTATAGACTCCAGAGCTTCATATGGCAACTGTTTCGCTTTGGGCTTCGCCCCGCGGGGCGATCCATCACTTTACCATAAAATCGGTATCGAGCGGGTAGTAGAAGTCTGCGGCCTCTTTAAGCTCTGGGCTGGTGGCTTCGGGCCAAGACCAGATTTCCACCCGGCACCCACGAGATTTGAGGTACCAAATCAGGGGAAGGAAATCTTTATCACCTCCCATGATGATCACCACATCCAACTTATCGGCCATGGTGACCGCATCGATCACCATAAAAGAGTCGGCGTTTTTTTGGGGACGGCGGATTTCACCCCCCAAAGACCACCAAAACTTTTGAAAATCGGGGGATATCTCTTTGTATTCGGGTTTGTAGTAAAGAATCCGAGTGATTTCGCGATCACCCACTTTTTCCAATATTTTCCGGTAATCGGTTCGGCCTTCATGGTGTTTAAGGCCTGAGAGTTCGATGTTTTCAGCATCGATAAAGACTCCCACGGTTTGGAATAAAAGGTGCTTCTGCTTGTCGGATTCGTGAACTTTCTTGCTGGAAGAGCTTTTGTTACTTTTTCTTTTAGCCATTCTGGGTCCTCATTCAGGATCTATTGTCACTAAAGGCATCTTAAAAAACAAGTTTTTACAAGATATTACGGCAATTTGGCGCCGTCTTGACCATAGAAAATGAAAATCATTATTAATTAATTATTGACTTCTTTTAGGGGTGATTCTATCTCCAAGTGATGGAATTGAATAATCACTCTTTTTTGCCTGTAAGCGACAAACAACCCCAATTGCCTAAAAATGACAAGTATAAAGGGGTTGCTCATAAAAAAATCATCCGAGAACTGGGGCTGAAGGTCACCCAACAACGTGTTCAAATCCTTGAGGTTGTTCGCTCTGGGCCCTCCCATTTCACAGCGCAAGAGGTATTTGAGATCGTCAGCGAAAAGAATCCGGCCATTGGGTTCGCTACCGTCTATCGATTTCTAAAAAAATTGTCGGAGCAAAGCTTTGTCACTGAAGTTCGAATGGGTGGTATGCCGGCTCGATACGAGTGGGCGGCAAAAGACCATCATGATCATTTGACCTGCATTCAGTGCAACTCCATTGTGGAGTTTGAAAACCAAAAAATTGAAGACCTGCAAGAGAAGATCGCAGGACGTCACGGCTTCAAACTGACCCATCATGTTCTGGAACTTTACGGGATTTGCGGAGAATGCCAACGCAAATAGAAGAGGACTCGCTCCTCCTCACCGAGAAACCGTCGGGAGTTTCCACTCACAGACCCAGTGAAGCACACCAAGGCTTTGTTGAGTGGCTGCAAAATCAGTTTGATATTGATCTGAAAACCTGTCATCGCTTGGACAAGGGCACTTCGGGTGCCATGGTGTTTGGCAAAACTCCCGAGGCGGCTCAGGAGTTGACGGAGCTTTTTAGTCAACGCCAAGTTTTTAAAGAGTACGTTTTCATCAGTCCGAAAAAATCAAAATTTGAAAGGTGGACTGTGGTTGAGCCAAAAACAAATGGCCCTCGGGAAATTGAGGGCCATCGGCCAATGAAGGGGGATCATTTTGTTGCCTTGACGAAGTTTCAACGAATCTCCGCGGCGGGACAATTTCATTTATACAAGGCTTGGCCCCTCACTGGCAAAACACATCAGGTGCGAAAACATGCCACTCACTCTGGAACTCCATTATTGGGAGACTCCAAGTACGGAGGACAAGAGTTTTGTCGGCTGATGCTCCATTGTCATAAGTTGAGTTTTCAATGGCGAGGCAACGAAGTTGTGCATAATTCCCCCTACCCCTTATTGTTTGAGAGCCCTCAACATTGTGAAGATATCCAGTGGGCCTCATGGATCGCCGCCTCTGAGAGACGGAAGATTTTATTTGGCTCACAGTTTTCTAAAGGTGAAGCGTTTCGACTTATGCATACCGAGACCGGAGATCTTCGAGGAGACTGGGCCGGGGACCGCGCTGTTCTCGGCTGGTGGAAGGCCACTCCACCCACTACGACTGAGAAAGAGAAAATCCAAAAATTGATGAGTTTATTGCAGATTGAGAACTGGGTTTTCCAGTGGCGTCCCGACAACCAATCGGCAGAGGCTTCAGAGGTCCTACTCAATAGTTCGCAAAAGGCATTAGTGGATTGGACGTTTAAAGAGGATGGGATCAATTACCTAGGAAGTCTTGAAAGGGGCCAGAATTTTGGACTCTTCTTGGATCAGCGTGAGCGACGTCAGTGGCTGCGGGATCGTTCGCAAGGCAAAAAAGTTTTGAACCTTTTTGCCTTCACCTGCGGTTTCAGTCTCAATGCCGCCACCGGCGGGGCTTCTCAAGTTGTATCGGTCGACTTGTTTGGTAAATACTTAGATTGGGGAAAAGAGAACTTTCAACTCAATGGCTTGCAGCCCGATGCCCCTCTATATGAGTGGCGTAGGATGGATAGCTTCGACTATCTTCGCTACGCCAAAAAGAAAGGTCTCCAATTTGATTTTATTGTTTGTGATCCGCCCTCCTTTTCTCGTTCCAAGAAGTCGAAAAAGGTATTTCGAGTGGATAAGGATTATCCTGAGCTAATTAAACTCTGCGTCGACTGCCTCGCTCCGCAAGGGACGTTGTTATTTTCGACTAATTTTGAAAAATGGGAATTGGCAAAGTGGATAAAAAACCTCGACAAGGCCTTGGAGACACTGGGGGAATGTACTCTACAAACGAGTCCATCTCAGTGGGACTACGAATGGCAGAATTTTGCCGCCAATCTGAAAGCATTTTTCATTACAAAGGCTTGATGCGAAGGACCCCGCACAGTATAAGACGCGTGAGGTCACATAGAAATGAACAAGTTGGTTTTGTGCTTAGCTGCTGTCCTTGGGCTCTCAGCCTGTGGAAGTGTTAAAATTGAAGAAAAGAAGTTTGCCTGCCAGGAACTGGATTGGTTTGAAATCGGTCGCTCCGACGGGCTTCAAGGCCTCAACTCCATGGCCTACGAATCAAAGAAGACGAGTTGTGACGGATTTTCCGATACCGAGCACGAGAAATATGTGAATGGTTGGTACGCGGGTGTGGATCAGTTCTGTACCCCCAATCAGGGTTTCGCTTATGGACGCACTGGCCGTAAATATTTCAACATTTGTCCAACCGCCAAAGAGACCGCGTTTCTAAAGTCCTATCGCAAAGGTTTGAAAGTTTATCTTTACGAGAAGGACAATCAAAAGATCACCGATGAACTACAGAAGATTTCCAATCAAGCTGAAAAGGTTGATGGTTTGAAAGCTTCGGATCTTGTGAAGAAAATGAACCAACTTGAAACCCGTCTTGAATTGAACAAGGCTTTGATTTCCAAAATTCAAAACGAGATGGATGAAAGATTCAGTCCGTCGTCAACTTTTTAGATTAGGAACCCACCTATGAACGTCCTTTACTACAGTTTGGCTTTCGCAGCGGCCGCAGGGATGGGAGCTTATATTCGGTTGCAAGTGAATCAGTGGGTGGGAATGCCTTGGGGCACGTTTGTGGTAAATCTATTGGGAAGTCTTTTGATTGGGTTCTTAGTTGTTTATTTAGAAAGGTATTCCGTCGCTTTGCGAGTTGTGATCTTGGTTTCGTTTTTAGGAGCTTTGACGACCTTTTCGGGTTACGCCATGGATTTGGTGCGACTCTTTGATGGAGGGCAGCCAGCAAAAGCCCTTCTTTACTTAGTCTCGTCGAATGTCCTTTGTTTTCTCGGGTGTTATGCTGGTTGGAAAATCGCCCAAAAACTGGTGATTACAGCCTAGTCATTCCGGTCAAAATTACATGATTTATGGAAAAGTTGTGCTTTTTTTACCCCTACAGCCAAAAAACGGCCTTTTTGTGGTATAAAGATCTCGAATAGGAGGATAGGGATCGTGGAAACTTTGACAGAGACGCCAACTGGCGCACCCGAATCACAACAAGAGGTAGTTTTCCAGAACATGGAGGATGACCTTAATCTCGATAAATTCGATAATATATTAGTGCTCGACGAAGCTGAGTACCCTCAATTCACATTGGCCAAGAACAAGGCAAGATTTTTGAGAATGGTGAGTTGGTACCGATCTAAAGAAGAATGGATTGAAGTGGCTCCTTTAAGTGGCGTGAACAAATTGTTCAAACGCCAAACCAAAGAGTTAGAAGGAATCCGCGCTAATAAAATGGACTACGAGATGGAACTGGAAACAGGGACATTAACTCCCTCACAACGTTCTTATCGTAAAGATGAACTTAAAATGTGTAAAGTTCATGAGAAGATGGCAGTTCATTTGATATCTAAGTTACAAGTGAAAATCAAATCAGGGCGACGATAGGCTCAGATTCTAGGCTAGGGTTATAACACTAAGACCGCGTTCAAGTAGAATGCGGTTTTTTTTTGCATGGCAACTGCAATAGAAACTTGAAAGAGATTGGCAAAACCATCACTGCTTAAAGTATTGACGGCTTTTTGTGAAAGATCTACCGGTGCTGCTGAAACTTCCCTTAAGTTTTCTTTTTTCTGTGATAATAGCTCCATGTTAAGAGCTTTGTTTGCAATCGGCATTTTGGTTTCATCGCTATTTGTACGGGCACAGTCCTTTGAATCTTTAAGTGAACCTTCGGCACACCCGCTGGCAGGCTTCAATGGACAAGACTTGGGCTTCAATGCCAACTATGATTGGTCGGAGGGGCTTTTTCCTCGACCGGAACTAAACCAATACGGAATTCGAACTCATGAGCAACGCCTAGGAATTCGTCCGCGTAGCGGTGATGATGACTATATCAATCACTATGTCGAGAAGCGTTACCAACAGGTGAATGTACTGACCGTCGACACACGAGATGAAGAAAGCTGTTATCAAATTGCAGTCACTTTGCGCAATGAGGGTGCGATTGGGCCAGAGGAGTTTGCCCACTTTTGTGACCAAGACTCAAACAATCCCTATGTCTCAGTGGCGGTTGTCGGTGATTATACGACAATCGGTGTGAACTATTCAGATCTTAGTGAACGGGGCCAAAACCTGGCCAGACAAACCCGAAATTTCTTTGTGCCAGCGGTTGGGATGATGGCGATCCTGTACGCCTTGCCTCGTGATTTTACCGGATGGGAGCGATTCAATGCCGGCGAACTGGCGGATGAGTATGTCAGCAATGTGACTGAGGGCCCAGAAATTGAAGATAATAAATGGTACATCAACTGGATTGGGCACCCGTACTCTGGGGCGGCTTACTATGTAGTCGCTCGCCATGCTGGTTTCAGTCGAGGCGAATCATTTGCCTACTCCGCATTTATGTCCACATTCTTCTGGGAGTACGGAGTCGAAGCGGTTTCCGAAGTTCCCTCTATCCAAGATTTGATTATTACTCCCACTTTTGGGGCCCTCCTAGGTGAAGCCTTTATAGCTGGTGAACAGAGAATTCGAGCCAACGGCGGTCAAGTGTTGGGATCTCGTCGCTTGGGAAATGTGGCCCTCAACTTGATGGACCCGGCCGGCTGGATTCTTGAACAATCCAACAGAGTTTTCGAAGGTCAGCCTTTTGACGATGTCCGAATTTCAGTGGGGATTAAAAACGACAGTTTTGGAGGGGAGTCACGGGATATTCAAATGGGGATCCATTTTCTATTTTAACTTAGCGATGCCACGACATACTAGGTTGCGCGTTGCATCCACATTGAGTTTGATAGGACTTGTCAATTTTTTCGACTTAAACAATTTGTAAACCCGCCTGCTTGTCTCTTATAAATAATTCAAATTGTAAGGTTAGGCTTTCCTATTCCGTATTTTTTACTTCTACTGCTCACCTTGAAAACAGGAGCCTAGGGTATGAAATTCTTCAATGTATACAAAACGTCCGTCTTTTTTTTCTTTAACTGCACTCTTTTTTTTAACCTAGGGTCGGCGATAGCAGACGCTCAGGATTATACCCCGCAGTTCAATGTGATTGATAACTCAGCAAAGGTTCAAAGTTTTTATGAAAATTTTGAGGTCACCTGCCACGGTCTCCCAAATGAAGTTTCTGATGAAGGCAGCATCGTTGGCGAAGATTCATTTGCTAAATTTAGAGTAAAAGAAAAGTTTGAAGAGGCTCTGCATCAAGGTCAAGATTTTGAGATAGATGTTTTCTTAAAGTTAATTCAAGCCACCAACTCTGTTTTCGAAATGGGGTTCCCTGGTTTTCGTTTGAAAGATGCGCAATGGAGTAGCTATCGAACAGAAATGAAGGAGTTGCGAGAAAAGTATTTTAAAAAAGAAGAATTTATTGAAGAAGTGAAAAAGGGTACTTTTAAAATCACTGATACCTACAGCGTTTCTCCTATGCTTTATAGTGTCGACTCAGAGAAAGCTGTTTTTCTACTAAGAATACAATACCAAGACCGAGCAAAAAATTACTTGTTGTTAAATATGGAGAATCCGAACAATATTATAGTCAAAAATCTTTCTTGGCTCCCCAACGGTATTACTAAACATAGTGGTAGTTCCCCCAGCTACGCCAAGGCGTGTTTTCTAGATCACCTTAATTTATTTTTGATTCAGCATAATACCGGTAATGCAGGAAGGTTGAAAGCTTTCTCAACACGAGACGGAGAGTTTATAGCTAAAATCGAAGGCTACCATTCTGGAGACTTAATGTTTTTTGTTGCACAAGATAAATCAGATTCAAATAAGGTAACACTTGTTGCTAGTACTCAAACAAAAAATAATGGGAGCATCGACTATGGCTGTGGCGGTTCTTGGGACGGCTATTCCTTGGGTTATGAACAGCATATGCAATATGTCACTATTGATACCACCACAATGGCAGTGACTGATAACCTCGAGGAACTCGGTTTCTCTGTTGGGTTACTGAATCGAGATGAGTTGCAAGAAAAAGTTTTATCGATTTCAGTTGAAAACTCCTCACATGCTGGGGAGTGCAAATTGGAGCAAAGAAGATTTCGAGATCAACTATACCAACAGTATCCCCCGAACCCCATATTTGACTTCTTTGCTACAACCCCTGGTGAATAGGCTCAATTCACATCAAGGATAACCAGCCTTAATAGCCCCTTTTTTGTTCAAATTTTCGGTCCATTTCTGTTTTCAGTCCGCAGAACCAGACTATCGTCTGTGATTGGATTGTTTAACCCGATTCGGCATAGGTAGAATCGAAGGAATGAAACAATCCGATGCTATACAGTTTCTTTTTCGAGATCTCAAGGTTGTGACCACTGACTTAGCGCTCGATCATTATGAACAAGTCTTCGAAGAAGAGATGCGCGAGTACTTTCCATTCAATGAAGCCATTATGGATTGGCTGACATCACTTTATAAAAGTGAAAAGTATTCCTCTTTTGATGAGAACAAACTGAGTCTTTATTTTGAAAAAGAGCACCCCTTTCTTTTCATGCGCGATCTGGCCCACATGAACTGTTGGAACCTGGGTTACCAAAGAAAAGATCGAAGAGACCACATCACCGGTTTAATGTTTTCTGGTAATCCCAGTTTTGCTTTAGAATCAACCTTGTGTTTGTGTCGACCTTCGCTGGTCGATCAAGAGCAGAGTCAGTGGTTTGATTTCAAGCAAGCGATGACCAATTTGGAGCTTTGCTCGAATAGTAGTTTGGATGAACAGGCTTGGAAGGCTTGTTCGCTTTTTTATCTGTATTTTCATCTCAGTGATGAGGGACAAAACATTTCGAGAGAAGATCTGGTCGAACTTCTTGATCCTTATCGCGAAACCATCGAGATTGCGATTTACGAGGGAGATCAAGCCCTCCGGCAAGAGTGCGGAATTGTCACCCAACTATTAAGAGAGAAAAACAATCTGACTATGATGGACGGTTTTAGAAGATGAAAATGATGATGTTACCGACAACGATGTTATTGATCTTGATCGGATGCTCATCAGCCACAGTTCGCAGTCATGACCAACCCGGCAAACATACCATTCAATGTCTCAACAACGTCACTCGCTGTCATAGTAAAGCTCGCAACATCTGTGACGAAGGCTACCTGGTCACCAATCGCGTGCGTCCGCAACGAGTGGGAGACGACACGCGCTACACGTTGAATATAAAATGTCGTCAA
>CBDUOS010000093.1:0-13979 GCA_965368905.1 uncultured Bdellovibrionales bacterium
CGATCGGTTGAAGGCTACAGACCCTTGTCGATGAACTTGGACACATCTGTGGATGAAGAAGCACATTTGACTGTTGTCGGTTACCCAAAGGGATTGCCAGGCAAGTTGGCCCACGGAGGAAGAGTTCGCAGCAATGACAAGCAACTTTTTTTCGTCGCCGATCTTGACGCTTTTGGGGGGAACTCTGGGAGTGCAGTCCTTAACAGCGAGACTGGAATGGTTGAAGGCATCTTAGTTCGTGGTGAGAAAGACTTTATGTTTGATCAACAAAAAAGATGCCGACGCTCCTACCGTTGCAAAGAGGGTGAGTGTCGAGGCGAAGATGTAGTTCGTATCTCAGAAGTTGTGAAAGACTTTAAAAAATCAAGCACACTCTCTAGCAACTAACGCTTGATTAAAAAAAATCAGATCGCTGGGGTTTTATTCGAGGCCAAACGCGATCTTGCTTTTGTTGCTCTGTTTATTCGTGTTGTGGCGTGAGCGTAAAAAGATCATCCTCTTTACAAAGTTAGACAAAGGCTTCGCGAACGGATAAGATCCGAAGGTATGAGTTTGGTTTCTATTGTCAGAATTGTCGGTTTTATAGAAGGGGTATCGCTACTGGTTTTATTCTTCGTAGCGATGCCCATGAAATATGTTGGCGACGATCCTAGCCTAGTCCCACCGGTTGGAATGATTCATGGAATTCTTTTTATCGCCTATATCATTTTCTTAACGCTGGTCTCAAAGCCATTGCGTTGGCCATTCAAGACCTTATTTTTATCATACGTTTTGTCTTCAGTTCCTTTTGGAACATTCTATTTCGACCATAAGCACCTGAGCCAGAAAAAGCCAAACTAAGAGGCCAGTCGCATTAATTGCCCACAGAGCCAGGCGCCGTAGGTGCCAACTACGTAGCCAAACACGGCCAAAAGAACTCCCACTGGTGCCAAAGAGGGGTGAAAACAGCTCGCGACAACCGGGGCTGAGGCGGCACCACCCACATTGGCTTGCGAGCCCACTGCCATGTAAAACAGGGGGGCTTTAATAAGTCGACCCACAAAAAGAATCAGGAAAGCGTGACAAGACATCCAAATCAAGCCAATGAAAAACAGAGACGGATGCTTGAGAATCTCCAAAACATTCATTTGCATTCCAATGCTGGCAATCAATACATAAAGTAACACGGTCCCCACTTTTGACGCCCCAATGTGTTCAATTTTACGAACAGAAGTAAAAGAAAATCCCAGGCCGATGGTGGTGGCTGTAATGACAAGCCAGAAAAAGGAAGAGGTCAGACTCAGTTTTGCTAAAGACGGAAAGTTTTCTTGAAAAAACGGAGCCAGATTGTCGGCCACCAAGTGTGACAACCCCATAAACCCAAACGCAAAGGCAGCAATCATCATCAAGCTATGAGTGGAGGGAATCTTTTCATTTTTCAATTGGAAATCTTGCATCTTCTTTTTGAGGTGATTCAAGGCCCGTGTGTCGGCACCCACCGCCGCATCAATTTTATCAGCTCGCGCCACCATAATAAGAAGAATAGCCATCCAAAGGTTGGCAACCAAGATATCGACCACGACCATCAAAGAGAACAGTGGACCGCTGACTTCAAATATCTCTTTCATGCTGGCTTGGTTCGCACCGCCACCAATCCAAGTTCCGGCGACAGTGGTGAGCCCCCTCCAAAGTTGATCTTGCCCAATATCATTAACCAGTTCGGGGAAAAACCAACCGGCAGCCAAGACGGCGATCGGCCCACCTAAAACAATGCCAATGGTTCCGGTGAAAAACATGATCAAAGCTTTCGGACCAAGTTTTATTATTTCAGACAAATCTACACTGACGGTAAGTAGGATCAGGATTGCGGGTAAAAGGTATCGTGAGGAAACGAAATACAGTTGGGAGCCCTCGCCATCGATGATGCCAAATGTATTTAGCAACCCGGGGATAAAATAACAGAGCAATAATGACGGCATCACAGAATAAAACTTTTTAAACGCTGGATGCTTCTCGGAATAGAAAATAAGACCAAGTATAGCAAATAGGAGCCCTAAAACGGTGGCATCGTTGGTGATCAGTGCAGAACTCATAGGTGCTCCTAGTTGATTGGTTCACTATTTAACTTCCCCTGGGCGGGGTTTTCAAATTAGAAATGCCTCTATTGGAAATGGACAATCTGTTTCAAATTAGAACGAGAGCATCTGCTGAATATTGAACGGTTGCTCAGAGCTTAGACGCTGAAATGGCTCTTAAAAGCCCCTCGAACGGCACAATATCTGCAATTTATATGGAGAGGGGGCCATTGTGTCAAAAAGAGTCTTAAGAGTCTCATTGTACATTCTGCTGCTTTTGCTACTTGCTCAGTGCAGTGGAGCCAACTTTGGTGGAGGGGGCAACGATGCACAGAGTGGCTCCAACACACCCCAATCGATTGATGGGCCAACCAGCGAACCCGCTGACGCTGTCGATGAGCCAAACCCAACATTGGGTGACCTCAAGGTTTATCAAACCTCTTTAATCAATGGGGGACTGTCCTTTGCGACGGTGGATGTTGACCTCAATATTGAAGACTCCGACTCACCGATTCTACTTTTCATTCACTTGTTGCAACCAACGGTGATTCATTTGACAGGAGACGTGGAAGCCGTCCAGGCAGTTTTTCTCACCGCAAACACCAACCTTTATGACTTGCCCACATCGCGGGTGCTTCTGCCCAGTGGAGCCGAGTTTCCAAGCAATCGTGTGGCGACAGGTTTTTTGCCGGACTATAATGCTGGTGTTAATGTTGATCTTGCCATCGGCAGTGACAATGTTGACCAGTGGGTGAGTGGGGTTGAGATTTCCAATTTTGCGAATTCGCTGGGAGCACGTAAGTGTTTTGATCTGGCTTTTGATACCGATTTCGACAGTGATCCTCAATTCTCAGTGAAATGGGCCAGTGGTCAAACTTGTTTTTACTAATACACAATCCACTTACAATTTTTGCAAAAAAAATCACAAGATAAATTAAAATTATTTCAACAAATCGAAGCTATAAGAACTTGTTTTAGTTCCTCTTGAATACTTTGATTTGCATTGTTTGCTGGCCTCGACAATACTCGCTCCATTCCGGGGGGGAGATATGACAAAATCAGTCGCTACGGCTATTTTATTTCTATTTATTTCACAAAACATTTGGGCAGAAAATTCGACAAGTTTTACTCAAGCAGAACTGAAAACTCTGTCACCCTTTGACGAGGCTGTGCAGCTGAGAGTTCTAAAAGATGTCATTCAGATCATGGGAGAATCTTACGATCCTGAAATTAAGGTTCCCGAAATACGTCCATCAGAGTCGGTCAAGGAGAGTGAGACAGAGATCCTAGAGGCGGCTGAGTCTCAAGGGATGCCAGGGTGGGCTTTGGCAAAAGGGATCAATATGTATTTGTTCAAAATAGACCTGATTGTGTTGGGTGAAGAGATGAAAATCCACAATCTCGCTCACGAGTACGCCCACTATGTTCAACTAAAGTACAAAGAGTACCCAGTGGAACAATTCAGTATGGACTACACAGAAATCGAAGCGGTCAACGTGCAACGAAATTTTTGGCCGGAAAAATAAAGACTTAGTCCACCATACTTGTGGCCATGATTTCCATTTCTCGTTCCATTTCTTCCATAGACTTTTGCAGTTGTGGTTTGATTTCTTTTTCGTAGACCTCGGTCCACTCTTTTCTTTGTTCTGTGAATCGATCTTCAAGCTCCATTTTGGCTAAATGGGCTTGCAGTCGGGCTCGATCAACTTTTTCACCAGCATCTAGGTTCTTCACATACTCAGGAAATTCCTTTTTAAATTCGTCCCAATCAGCGCGAGCCTCCATCATTCCCAAGTGAGCTTGCAGACCAGCTTCGTCAGAGTTTTGCTTTAGGCGACTTTGAATACGAAAAAAGATCTTTTCAAGATCCTGCCAAGCATCTTGTGCTTCAAGCTTCAATAACCCTGCTTTCAATTGAGTTTTCTCTATCAACTGTTGCAGAGTTTGAGTGATGTTATCGAGTTTCTCGCGAGTCTCTTTTTCTTCCATAAGGACCTCCGGTGTATTCTAAACCTGTTAGAGATCAAAAAATGGTCGAGGAGGAGTCGAAAGTCAACCCTCATAGGGGCCGAGAAATAGTGTACTGTTTCCTGAGAAGGCTAAACCTTGTCTCCTCTGGGTTCACTCTGGTAGGCTTTTCGTCTTAGGGGAGTCACCTTGTACGAATTAAGAGACTATCAAAAGACGGCTGTTAACAGCGCCTTAAATTACTTTCGCAAGGCTAAGGATCCCGCTGTGATCGTTCTACCCACCGGAGCCGGGAAAAGTCTTGTTATTGCAGAATTGGCGCGAATCGCCAAGGGCCGTGTCTTGGTGCTCGCACATGTTAAAGAACTGGTGGAACAGAACCATCAGAAGTATGAATCCTACGATCTGAAGGCTGGGGTTTACTCTGCAGGCCTCAATAAAAAGGACCAAGGGCAAAAGGTAATCTTTGGTAGCATCCAGTCAGTAGCTCGTGCACCAGACTCTTTTTTTAAAGATTTTAGTTTGTTGATTATCGATGAGTGTCACCGTGTGAGTCTAGAAACCGACACACAATACTCTCAAGTCGTAAAAAAACTTGCGACGGCCAATGAAAACCTTTGCACGCTGGGTCTGACCGCCACTCCTTATCGTTTAGGTATGGGATGGATCTTCAATTACAGCCATCGTGGTGAAGAAAAAACAAAAGAATCTCGTTTTTTTAGAAACTGTATTTTTGAACTGCCTTTGGAATATATGATCCGCAACGACTATCTCACCCCTCCGGTGAAAGTGGATATCCCGGTGACCAGCTATGATTTTTCAGAATTGATGGAAAAGGGGCGTCGATACACCAATGCGGATGTCGAAGAGGTCTTGCGACAACAAAGACGTCTCACTCCTTTGATTGTTAAAAACGTTGTGGATATCACAGAAACCTACGATCGCCAGGGTGTGATGATATTCAGTAGTACTGTTAAACATGCCCAAGAAATTCTGGATTCATTGCCTGAAGGGCAAGCTCGCATTGTGATCGGCGACACGGAGGACCAAGAGCGGGATCAGATCATCGAAGATTTCAAAGCGAGAAAGTTTAAGTATTTGGTTAATGTTTCAGTATTGACCACCGGCTTTGATGCTCCCCATGTGGATGTAATTGCCATACTGCGCCCAACGGAGTCCGTGAGCCTTTATCAGCAAATCATCGGCCGTGGTCTTCGTCTGAATCCAGGTAAGAAAGACTGTTTCATCTTAGATTATACCGGTGTGACTCATGATATCTACTCACCACAGATTGCCGACAAAAAACCCAGCCCCTCATCGGTGCAAGTGCCAATTCCATGTCCGGAGTGTGGTTTTGAAAACTATTTTTGGGGGAGGGTCGACGATGACGGCAATATCACAGATCACTTTGGTCGCAAATGTCGAGGCGGGGTGCAAGATCTAGAGACATTTGAATTTAAACCCTGTGGTTATCGTTTTCGGTTTAAAATCTGTGAAGCCTGTGGTGGAGAAAACGACATCACAGCTCGTGAATGTACCGAGTGCGGGAACACATTGATTGATGCCGATGCCAAACTGAAGCAAGCCAGGCTTTCAAAAAATGCCCATGTCATGAACCCTGACACGGCTGAACTGCAAGCCCGACAAGACAAAAGGGGCAACACTTATTTGGATGTTCGTTATTATGATTTGGACGGAGAATATTTATCCGAAATTCATTACCTCAATAATGTTACCGCTCTTAAGAAATTCAATATCAACTTCTTGAGGTCTCACTTGCGACGCCCTGAGCTGCGCCCCGAAGTCAGAACAGTGGAAGATGTTTTGCAGATGCAGAGTCAGCTGCGCATGCCCTCCTTTGTTATTGCAAGAAAGCAGGGGAAGTTCTGGCGCATCACCGAAAAGATCTTTATCGAAGAACTACTTTGAAGAGAACATGTCCGCAGAGGCGGAAGGATTATTGATCCTACAAAATGCTTTATGAGCAGAGCATTCGTAAAATCAAAACTCCATTCAGTTTTCAACATTTAATCAGTAGGGATTTGTAATTGAGTTTTAGCAATTTTTGTCAGACACCGAGTGCTTGTCGACAAAATCAAAAAGGGCGCCACAGAGTTTCTTCATTTTCTTGATGGCGTCTTTATTAACGCAATAGCAAGATCGCGGGCCATCGATTTCGCCTTGGACCAAGCCCACCTCTTTGAGCACCTTAAGGTGCTGGCTGACTGTCGATTGTGCCAATGGAAGGTCGGCAACCAAATCACCACAAATACAACTCTGCTTTTTGGCGAGCACTTTCAGTATGGCGACTCGCCCCGGATGTGATAGTGCTTTAAAAACAGCAGCGATCTCAATGTCTTTTTTTGGAAAATCATTAATACTTGCAAAAGCCATAAATGGAATATATATCGTAAATATACGATTAAGCAACTTAAAAATTCCGGGAGGTTCGCATGAAAACTGTTCATATTCATATATCTGTCCAAGATATTGAAAAATCTGTATATTTTTACTCGAGTTTATTTGGAAAAGAGCCTACGAAACTAAAAAATGACTATGCAAAGTGGATGCTTGAGGACCCTAAAATGAACTTTGCTATATCCAATAGAAGCTCCAAGGTTGGGCTTGATCACTTGGGAATTCAAGTGGATTCAGAATCTGAACTAATAGAGATCACCAATGGCCTGCAAAAGGCCGAGCAGCAACTGTTCGACCAAGGAGTGACCGAGTGCTGTTATGCAAAATCCAATAAGGCCTGGGTGGAAGACCCTTCAGGGATCGCCTGGGAAGCCTATGAAACAATGGGAGATGTCGAGGTTTTTGGCCCGACAGATTCTTCGAACGCCTGTTGCAAACCCGTCGAGAAGTAACAGAGCAACTGCTGAAAGAAAGAGGAAAGATTTTATAATGGGTAGTAAAACAAAGGAAATAGGTTTTTTTGAACGATATTTAACCATTTGGGTCGCGGCATGTATTGTTGGTGGTATCTTGATTGGCCACCTTGTCGGGGATTCCATAGTAGTCTTAAGCGATATGAATATCGCCACGGTCAATTTACCCGTGGCATTTCTGGTATGGCTTATGATTTACCCGATGATGGTTCAAATTGACTTCAGCTCAATTAAGGATGTTGGTAGAAATCCCAAAGGATTAGCGCTAACGGTGCTCATTAATTGGTTTGTTAAACCGTTCACCATGGCATTTTTTGCTTGGATATTTTTTGACAAAATTTTTTCAGCATTTTTAGAACCTGAACTAGCACAGCAGTATATTGCTGGAGCCATACTACTGGGTGCTGCTCCATGCACGGCGATGGTGTTTGTTTGGTCCTATTTAACCGATGGTGACCCTGAATACACACTGGTCCAAGTCTCGATCAATGACCTTATTTTACTTATTGCCTTTGTTCCGATTGTTAAGTTGCTTCTTGGTGTCACTAATATCTCCATCCCCTTTGATGCGCTAATTACATCAGTGGTGGTGTTTGTTGTGATCCCTTTGTTGGCTGGCTTTGTTTCAAACAAGGTATTGATTGGGAAGTTTGGAGAATCTTGGTTCAAGAACAAATTCCTTCCGAAATTAAAGCCGGTATCTATAGCTGCACTTCTAACAACGTTGGTACTTTTGTTTGCCTTTCAAGGCAGTCGAATATTGGCTTCGCCAAAAGATATTGTTTTGATCGCCATTCCTTTGATGATTCAAACCTACTTTATATTTTTCTTGGCTTGGGTTATCGGAAGAAAAATGAAACTCCCACATTGTATTCTCGCCCCTGGCTCTATGATCGGAGCGAGTAATTTTTTTGAACTGGCTGTGGCCGTGGCAATTGCCCTTTTTGGATTGAATTCTGGGGCGGCTTTAGCAACGGTTGTCGGTGTTCTGATTGAAGTACCCGTAATGCTACACTTGGTAAGAATTGCCAATCGATGGAAGTATTAAAAACTCATATTTGGAGAATTTTATGAAGATTTTATTTTTATGTGTCGCAAATTCAGCGAGAAGTCAGATGGCCGAAGGGTTGGCAAAAAATATTTTAGGTGATGTTGCCATTATTGAAAGTGCCGGGTCTGAACCCTCTGGTAAGGTGCACCCAGATGCCATCACGGTCATGAAAGAAGAGGGCCTTGATATTTCTGATCACTCTTCCAAGTTCTATGATGACTTGTCAGAGAGTTTTTTATCCGGGCTAGATTACGTGATCACACTCTGCGCAGAGGAAGTCTGTCCGGTCTTGGCATCAGACGCAAAAAAACTACACTGGGGAATGCCTGATCCAGCTGCCGCTTCTGAAGAGGAGCGACTCGACTCTTTCCGAACAATAAGAGACAAAATCAAAAAGAAACTCCTTGAGTTCAAAGAGGAAGGGCTTGCCAACTGATTTCGTAAAACTGGGTCTGCCAATGACTACATGATTTCAGCCCCCTTAAAGCGTGAAGCATTTACAGGCTCTTATATATACTGCACACTTTTTAATCAGTATTTTTAATGGGCTTACAGCAGATTAAATAAATTCCTCAAAACCAAACTCTGACTTATACCCTTCCCAACATTTTCTTATTGATAATGCGGAGGCGTTCACATGAAGAAGTTGGTTTCTATTTTTCTCATTTCAGCCCTTGGGTTCTCTTCGATTTCGGAAGCTTCGAGGCCCTCGTTTGACGAAGCCCTGATCGACGCCGAGCTACGGGTGAAGTATTTTGAACGTGTCACAACAGTGATTGTTCCCGAGATGATGGGCGGGGAAACCATGGGAGTGGGAATTTACGCGCAAAGAATCGAACTTGTTAAAGGGGGCTATCAAATCAAAGCTCGAGTTCAAATGTGCCAAACCGTGAGCCCTGACGATTTTACCGTATCGATCCGCGAGGAAAATGGGGTGAACCAAATCTCTCTACGCAGCCAAAAAGTTTTTGTAGACTGTGACGGTCCATTAAGAGATCAAACCGTTGTTTTGGAATACACTGGAGACATTGATTACGATCTCTCACTCATCCAAGTCAGTCCTCACTCTTAAGCGTTATAGGGGCTTAAGCCGTTGGTTTGCCCCTCTCTCACCCACAAAATTTTATCGACGCTTCTTTTTAGAGGCCGGAGCGCGCCTCGACTTTTTAGATTTTTGCGCAGTTTTGGATTTATTGCAGACATCGGGGAGCACAATGCGCTCCACTCGCTTCGTTGAACATGATTTTGTCGGCTTATTAGAGTTCCAATCCATAAAATGGACAACCAGCATTCGGCCGGCTGGAGAGATTGAGGTTATTCCGCAATATTTAAAGCCTTTGACGATGGGGTAGTATTGTTTTTTTCCATCAGGACAAATGACACTGAGCTTGAGCAAGTTAGGAGTATTAATGGGTTCACCAATGTATCTTGAGGTGGCATGAAGTTTCCCATAATCCTTAATATCCCAATTCCAGGTTCGGTCTTTGAAGAAGTTATTGGGGTCAGTCGCCTTTCTTTTGACCGGTTTCTTTCCCTTTTCTAGGGGTGAGACGTTATTTGCCGCGCCAGCAGCGAAAGCCCATAAAATAATAAAAGTATAAACTAATATTTTCATAATTATATTCCTGTTCCGGGGCAGCTTGAAAAGTGTACGTGATCTTCATGATGGCATTTCGCCGTGTCAGGTTGTGTTCTCTCGGTACCAGATGTCTGTGAACCAGAGAGGGCTCCCCCTTGTCCTTCAGGGCAGACCTGAACAAGTGTTTCCGACCAACATTGTAAAAAAGCATTGTATCCAGCTGAAGGAGTCGCATGCCCACAGGCTGGAATAGTGGCGTCTCCACCGGCTGGCGGGTCTCCATCCTCGGGTTCTGGTGCGGGGTCGACGGCGTCTGCAAGGGTTGCGTCGCCAGATCCGGCATTTGGATCTTTCTCACTATCTACGGCATGAGCCTTTGGAAAAATAAGGTCTCCAAAAATGAACCAGGCCACTATAGGCTCATTTATTAAGAAATAAGTTTTCATTGCATAAGAGTTGCCACCGGCCTTTAAATTGAAAGCAATTTGATCGCCTCCCGGGCAAACAATTTTATTTAAATCAATAGCATTGCCTGAGGCATGGTTACTAATGTTTCCACCAGCTGTTCTGCGGTCCTGAAAACCACAGCCATAAACCTTGGATCCCTCTATGGAGGCGCCTTCAGGTATTCCACATGCTTTGGCGACACATTTTGCAATACTGTTATTTAAGACTTTGGCAAAGCCTTTTGAAACAATGATGCCAGCCTCTTGGCTGCTGTCTGGAGTTTCTCCACAGCCACACATTCCGACCTTATCGCCTTGGACATCGCACGATAGCTCGTAGCCTTCAATTCTGCCACCGATAGTTTCACCGTATTCACTCCAATCTCTTAGAGCATCGATGTCGCGCCCGTAAGACTCATTAACAGCATCGCTATCAAGATTTCCTACGGCGGGATCAGCTCCTGTGGCTTCGCCAGCAAAGGAGAGAGGTGAAAACACACTCACACTAATAAATGCGAGACCAATAGCCAGTAATTTACTTGTACTCTTCTTCATGTCTCAATTCTATACCAATTCGATACATATTTTGTATTATTTCTGGTCATTTTCTCAGAATGAGACATATTTTCCTGCAGAGTCAAAACTTAGGTCGATAGTGATTTTCTTTCAATTCAAACAGTTGAGACTATTAAAACCAGAGTACCAAAGAAAGTTTATTGCTAGAGGTTTAGTGATGTTGGTACTAAGCTTGCCAGAACGCTGAGATCACGTAGTATGTAGCAATGAAAAAAAATCAATTACCTAAAGAGTTGAAGTCAACGGTATCCTGGACCGTCAGATTGTTGGGCCTGGCGATAAAAGAACATTACGGGGATGATTTTTACCAAATCATAGAATCCAGTCGAAACAATCTCAGTAAAAATTGGTCTGGTAACTATAAGAATTGGTCGAATGACTTAAAAATTCTTAAGGAAGAACAGTCTAAGTTGAAGAGTCTTTCGCAAAAACAAAGACATGAATTTGCGCATTGTACAACTTGTATGATGGAGCTTATTAACCGCTGTGAATCCGCTTACAGGTCTTGCCGGTTGCGCGAATCGAAATTACAAATAAAAAACAAATTGGATCACAATGTCATCTATGTTCTAACTGCCCATCCCACTGAAGCCAGAGGACCTGAATTTCTGGAGTTATTTGGTCAGATTACTCACTTGATTGAAGAGTCTTTGGTTCAGAAAAATCACAACAATGAAAAGAAGATCTACCACTTGCTGCGAATCTTACTCAATGTGCCTTTGACTCGACAAGAAAAACCCGAAGTTTCTGATGAAGCAAAAAGTATTTTTAGTTTTTCTCTGAGACCAGAAATCTTATCATTACTCATTAGAATTCGTCAGGATGGCACCAATGTCATGCTTCGCAGTTGGGCCGGTGGAGATAAAGACGGACATCCAGGTGTTGATGAGAATACCATGATGGAGAGCTTGCAGCTATCTCGTATCGAAATATTGGAGTTTGTTTCTTCACTGTTTGATCGATTTAAAGCCGAACTGTCGCTTATGAAAAAGCTCCCCTCTTATCAAAGTCTGCTTTCCGATTTTGAAAAGATTTGTGTTCTGCAAGAAAAGCTTCGAATTATACAAAAAGGTGATGGAAAACGAGTCAATGGTTTCCGCAGCAAGCTGGAGCAATACAAAGTTCGTTATGAGGACAAAACAAACTTAAAATCACAAGAGTTGCTGGACGCTTTAGATTTGGTGTGGTTGTTTCCGGCTCTCGTTCTGCCACTTGAAATCCGTGAAGACAGTGAGCTGGTTAAGAAGTCTCTAAGAGAACCCAAAGAATTTGCTATTGGCAGGATGCTGCTAAAAATTGCTGAGGTATCTAAAGGGATCGAGCCGAAGTGGTATGTACGAGGATTTGTACTATCGATGTGTGAAGGTCTTGACGATATCTTGAATGGAATAAAACTTACTAAGAAAACACTTTCCAAGCAGGTATTGCCCGTGGTTCCCCTCTTTGAAACTGAGAAAGCACTTATGAATGGTGCAAAAATTTTGCAAGATCTCTTTGAAAACAATGGAAATCTCGTTGAATTACATAAGGCCAGATGGGGTGGTCGTTTTGAGGTGATGCTTGGTTATTCGGACAGTTCAAAAGAAAGCGGAGTCTTTCCAAGTCGTCTTTTGATTGCAAAAGCGATGAAGACTATTGACCGTAGCATATCGAAAAATAAGTTGACGCCAGTGTTTTTTCACGGAAGTGGTGGCAGTGTTGAGCGGGGTGGGGGGTCCGTGCAGGAGCAAACCCAATCTTGGCCAAAAAGTGCTATCAAAATTTTTAAAGCGACAATTCAAGGTGAAATGGTTGCTAGAACTTTTGCCTCGGAGGAGATTTTTTATGGGAATATCCAAAAAATCTCAGAGCAGTGGTCAAAGCCAAGAAACAGCAAAAAAGCGATCGATCCTGTTATTGAGCATTTTACTCGACTGGTCCAGAAAAATTATCAAGAAGCAGTCACAACTCCCGCTCTTTTAAATTCAGTACAAAAAGCTTCGCCCTATTTATTTTTATCGGAACTCAATATTGGTTCTCGTCCTTCAAAAAGAACTTCAGAGTTGAAGGTGGGGGGGCTTCGTGCCATTCCTTGGATACTGTGTTGGACTCAGACTCGCGTTCTTTTTCCGACATGGTGTGGGGTGGGGCAAGCTTGGGAAGATCTCTCTTCTGCTGAAAAAAAGCAAATGACACAGGCATTTAAAAATTCTGATATCCTGATTTCTTTTGTAAAACTTTTGGGATTCAGCCTTGAAAAGGTTGAACTCGCGGTGTGGCGTTTTTACCTTGAAGAAAGTGGTTTGCCCAAAACGGAAGTGGAAGAAATCTACAATCAATTCCTTGATGAATTTAAGCGAGCCATGAAGTTTCATAAAGCGATTTCAGGAAACAAGCCACTGCTATGGCACCGTCCCTGGTTGCGTGAAAGCATAAGACTAAGATCACCGATGATTCTTCCCCTCAATATCTTACAAGTAGAGTCGATGAAAGAAAACGATATGCATCTTCTAAGGCAAACTGTCACTGGCATTTCCTGCGGCATGCTGACCACTGGGTGATGCGGACAATGTGGATCTCTTGCCTCTCTTTCACGGGTTGAACTTCCGGGCGCGATTTACAATCACGGCAACCGTGAAGAAATTTTAAAAACCCAGGGCCGTCTCGTCTTTTTTGTCAGAAAACCTTTCAATTGATGCCTATGGAGCACTTCCTTCGTATCGAATCTATGAGCGCTATCGTATGGTCTGAGGCAACGTTTGAGGGGGAGATATGGCGTTCATTGTTTCTATTATTGTTTCTTTAGCGGCCTACGCCGACTTTGGTTTTTATACCCAAATTGATGAGTTTGATCAGAAAAATATTCAATCGAAGATCTTTCGAATTTACACTCCGGCCGGTCAATACTCCTCATTGCCCCTCTCTAATAAACCGGTTCTTATGGAGGGTATAGAAAGTCTTTTGGAGCAGGGAGATATTGATTCCATTCAATATAAGACGATCTTGTTCCAGGTGGAGTACTGTGAGATTAAAAAAATAGACCCCTGCCTTTTGTTTCTTGATGTGGTCAGGGGTACGGCCTTTACCGCTGGAGAGAAAGGCACTGTTTGGACCGCTTTCCATAATATCAATGGGGCGGCTATTAACGCCATTGGAGCACTCATTCAGAAACATAAAACCAAAGAAATTGAAGCCGTCTTACAATTCATGAATCAAGGAAAGTTTCCGGTCTATCTTCTTGATGAAGAGGGAACCATTCTGATCGAACCAAAGCTGGATGAGAGCAACTGGGCCCGCAACTTAGCTTTTCCTTATGAGAACATTGGAGAGTTTTATCAGGGGGGCACTCCCTCGGCTGAAAGTGACTTCGCCAAATTTTTCTTACCAAGCTTAACGGTGGATCCGCTGCCGATTGCAAATGAGTTTGCCTTCGGT
>CBDUOS010000094.1:0-13955 GCA_965368905.1 uncultured Bdellovibrionales bacterium
AGTGGATATTGCTTGTTGATGATGAAGAGGAAGTTCGAAGTTCACTCAAAGAGGTTATCCAACTTCAATTTGGCTCCACGATCAAATTTGTCGAAGCAAGGGATGGCTTAGAGGCAACGACGAAGATTAACTATCAGAAATTTGATTGTATTCTTACTGACTTGGCAATGCCAAAAAAAGAAGGGGAAGCTTTCATTCACTCGGTCCGTTCAAATCCATTAAATGATGTCACACCTGTAATTGTCATTTCAGGATCACCAAATTTAGAAAAAATTGTTGAAGAATTTGAATTTGTAGAGGCTTTGCCGAAGCCATACAAAATGAATGCTCTCAATGAATTGCTTGAGAAAAACTTGAAGATTGGGAACAATAAAAATCGCGTTTCCGCTAATGTTTTAAATAATATAATACTTTCAGTAGAAAAGTTTGTATCTGATTTACATAAAGGAGATATTGCACAAAGTGGGGCATTAAAGGTTAAAAACAAGGGTGAGCTAGTTGAGCAAGATTTTGTTTCGACCATTCAGGTTAAGATTGGGTCGGTGACTAATACATTTTCAATTATGGCCAATAAGAAAGATGTTGAGTCATTGTTTTCTGAAAAAGGTGGTTCTACACAGGTGAACTCAGAAAAAATGATGCAAACGATGTCCTTTGTTATCCTTAACCATGTCATGAAAAAAGCTTCGCTTATGAGATCTTCAAGCATGAAAGCTAGCTATATTCAGCATAACAAAGAGATTTTAAATAGTAAGAGAGGTCTTATTATTGGTTTGGGAAATGAAAACTTGCAGTTGGGCATCTTCGCGACTTCAGAATAAGAGTTAGACTTGCGGAATTTTTACAACAAAGCAGGTGTGAGAACATTGTCTGTCGACATAGAGCTGTCCATTGTATTTTTCGACAATATTCATGGATATACTGAGACCAAGACCCGTTCCTTGGCCTTCAGGTTTGGTTGTGAAAAATGGGTCCATAATCTTGTCAATGATATCGTTAGGAAGCTTTCCAGAATCCATAACTTTTAGAAAAGCAAAGCCATTGTCTATTTCGAGGCGAATTTCCACCCACGAGTCTTTGCTTTGTTTTGCCGAATAGCAGGCATTTAAAAGCAAGTTTGCGACCACTTGAGATAAAGGGCCCGGATTCCCGCGTACGAAGATTGGAGGGGCTGGAGTTTGATACCTTAGTTCAACCCCATGTGTGGTTTTTGCTTGGACAAATTTGATACTAGTGTTGACGATGTCTTTCAAATTGACCTTACGCAAGTTTGATTCGTGACCCCCCATCGAAAAAGTCGTCAGCCCTTCAACGATATCACGAATTCTCAAGGTGGCTTGATTTATGCGTGTAGCGAGATTTTGTAGTAGCTTCTTTTCGAACCTTTCTTGTTGAATTAGAATCTCTAGAGAATCTATGTATGATTTGATTACCGCTAATGGGTTGTTGATTTCATGGGCGATTCCGCTCGAGAGCACCCCGAGAGCTGCAAATTTTTCTTGGCTTAACATTTTTTTTTGTTGAAGCTCTATGGTTTCGGTGAGTTCGTTAAAAGACGATATGAGTTCATTAATTTCACTGAAATTCGAGAGGGGCCGCTCTGCAGGGCTGTATTTCCCAGATATCCTGAACTTTCGGATGATGTCGATAAATGTTGTTAGAGGCCTAGTGAATTGGTGAGCTAACAGAATTCCTAGTGGTAGCAGCAAAAGAATTGAAAGCAGCACGACTGATCCCGTCCGATACATGACTTTGTTTAACGTTGAAAAAATCGGGGCTATTTGAGTTTGTGTTACGAACACCAGAAATCTCTTCGGATCACTTGGATTGTACTTGTAGACTGTCAGGTGTGACAATAATTTTGAATTTTCAACATCCAAGTGCTCGATAGTGGATTCTTTGTGAGCCAAGTGCATGGAACTTTCCCAATACATGGGCGATGCGATTTTTCTAGGATTATCTTTGCGTCGATCAGCTAGAAAGAGAAGCTCAGAGTTTGGATGAGCAAGAAAATTCTGTCTGTCATCATAGATAATTGATGTCGTGTGTTTTGCAAAACTTTGTGCGTATTCGTTCAAAAAATACTGTGCGTTCTTATTGATAACGATCAGACCTTGAACTTTGTTGTTCACATAAAAAGGGGTGACCGAACGAATAATGGGTTTGTGAGGGGGCTGGATGGAGCCACTTTCTTGGTTGAGTCGGATAGGAGAGAGATAGATTTCTCCGGGCTGCAACTGCAGTCCCTTTTTGTAGTATTCCCTTTGAGACTTGTTCTGCAATGGGAGATCGTCAACAATTTGACTTCCAACTCGTTCAATACGTATTATCTCTTGTCCCCCCAGGTGGTGCGAGATCATTCGAATTTGATAATATTGCGGATTGGCTCTCAGAAAGTCTCTGAATATTTGTGTGAGGCGTTTTTTCCAAATATTGAAATGTTCTTTCGTTATGGGATCAATTCTGTTCTTAGTTAAGAGTGCTCGCGCGATCGATTTCACAGGCGGTGTTTCGCGCAGTGTAATTGTATTGCCTCTTAGGGCTTCGAGCCTCTTTGTAAATAGCTCTCGTTTTATTTTATTGATGTATTTCATGTGCGACAATTGACTCTCTTTGGAGGCTTGTTCTGCGTTTTTGTAAAAGATCAATCCAGTGCCAGTGGCGACGATGACAATCAATAAAAGAGCATACAGTATGATTTTACGTGCAAGCGGCATCCACACAGTATAAATAAAAATAGTTTACCACGCTATAGCAGCCACCTGTCACAGTGCGTCTTGAGTCATAAACTACAATCCCAACAATTTAGGATAATTGTACTTGGCCTAGTGGTGGCCTATTCCCGGTAGTATTAAACAAATAAAGTTTGCTGAAGGTTGGTCAAGAGTGGTATCTGTATAGCATGGTTATCGGGCGAATTGGGTTAACAGAAAATTTGAATTTGGATCGACAGATTATGCGATTTAAAAGGGTCGCTGAGTCTTATGTAGATTTGATGGCTCGGTACAACCGTCCGATTCGGGCCTGGAATCCTGATAGCCTTGAAAAAATGAAAGAATTGCCAGAAGAACGTCTGAATCAAATCATTGCCAACCTCGAACGCCAGTTGAGTTATTATATTGCCGCTGAAAAAGAGAAAATTTCACCTCTGGAAGAGGTGCGGGTGCTTTGGCGAATAATGGCAAAAGAGAAATTCAATTTCTGCAACGATCTGTTTCCGAAACTTGAGAACAATGATGTCATCGAAGTCTACCTGCCAGATTTTACTCAATTTTTTGCAAATTCGACTTTTATGGCAAACTGCTCTTACGCCTTGTCTGATTTGTATGCTTACGAGTGGCACCAATTATTTTCTCGTCCTGTAGAAGCCACTGAGCAGATTATTTCAAAGGCTCAAACAGTGTTCTCCATGCCGTTTTCTGAAAGGAGCACCATTGAATTTGAGATGGAGCCACATATCGGGACAGAGGTCTTCTCTGCAGAGAAGCGACGATTACAAATCAACATGGGCGTCATCTCTCCTTTGTATGACCAGAATAAAAACATTGCCGGTGCGCTTGCTACGTTCAGACCAAAAAGATTGGACAATTAAAAAGATAGGATAGGTTATGTCAGTAGAAAAACGGTATCGGAAAGAATTGGGCGATTTTCTTAAAAAATCTAGACGACGTGCAGAGGTGACCCAGATGGATGTTGCTAGACGGTGTGGATTCAAAAATGCGCAGTTTATTTCTAATATTGAACGGGGAACATGCTGGCCCCCGACTTACATACTGGTTGAAATGTCTGAACTTTACGGTATTTCAAAGACGGAACTTTTAGAAAAACTTGTCTATTTCCGTAAGAAAGTATGGGCTTTTGATTTTGGCCTTACCAAAAAGTCCAATTTTAAATAGGCTAAACAAGAGTTATTTGATAAATACTCTGAGTTTATGTGGAATAGGGGGATGCTATATTCCCTTGATGAACTTGCGAACTCTTGTAGAGCCTATATAATTCCCACACGATGTGTAACTGATAATCATGCCCTCGAAATTTTGAACCAGACCTACAAGGCCTGGGAGGTGACGTGGAAAAAGGTTTCTCAAACCACAGAATATGAATTCAATGCCGATGATTTTTATCGACAAGATACTGTTCTTTCAGTTCTTGGACCTGGTGGAATAGTCTTGGGCTGTCATCTCTATTCTTTTTTTGATACTAAAAATTTATGTAATATGAGCTTTTCTTTTTATGGTGATTTTCACGAATCTGTTCCGAGATTTGTTGAGCAGCATAAATTAAGAAACCTGTTCAGCATGGAGTATCTCACTGTAACCAACGAGTTCCAGGCCTGCAGGGAAGTTTCCCTAGGACGCAGTATCGGGTATTTGAGTTGTCGAATTTTTAAAAATAGTCATTTTGACGGAATGATTGCTCGCACGAGAGACGACGTTCACGTTAATAAGATTGCTACCGAGTTGGGAGGAGAGCTGGTTCATACGGGTGAGATGGTGAACGGTATTCTCAGTAGCTCAGTTGTTTTTAGGAAACCAAAAATGGTTCCTAGTCCACGACAAGAGGTTCGGTATTTAGTTGACAGTCTCTGGCCTCGACTAGTGGACTACACAGGTATGGTTCAAGATGACAAACAGAAAAATAATCTTAAGCAGGTGAGGGTGGCGTGATTAAAAAAATAAAAACAAAGTTTCCAGAATCGACTGAGTCCATTTTTAATGAATGTCAGCAACTGGTTCCGAGCCTGCCGTGGGAGAATAAAGAATTTTACAAGCAATGGTTGGCACAGACGTATCACATGGTGGCTCATACACCTCGTTTCATTTGTTTGGCAGCAGCTCGATTTGGCGTCGATCAAGACCAATGGCATCGAGCTCTTGTTGATCACTTCTCTGACGAAGACAAACATGAATACTTGCTCTTAGAAAATTTAAAATCTCTTGGAGGTGACCTCAAAGATTTCCCTCAACTTCCAGAAACGGCAATGATTGTGCAACAACTTTACTATGCCATTGACCACTGGAGCCCAACCTCTATTTTTGGCCGTATATTGTTTTTGGAGGCCTTGGTGGCACAGTTTCCAGAGTCTTTTAAAGAGAAAATAAAGAAAAACTACACTGATGCTGAGAATTCATTCATTTGCGTCCACTTTGATGAGGATATCGATCATGTTGAAAAAGCCTATGAGCGAATCCAATCTCTTCCCAAAGAGGAGTTGGCTATCGTAGGAGATAATTTTTATCTTTCAGGGTTTCTTTATAAACAGTTTTTACAAGCCATTGCTAAAGCGGCGGATAAAAAATCATCCGCTTCCGATCTAGCCGCCTGACGTACTGTTGGGTAAATACTTTTCAGCCAAAGCGCGGTGGCGGTTCATCATGCTCTGTTCTTCTCCGGAGATCCAAATTCTTTCGGCCCAAGATGTGGGTTCTAGTGGGTCGCTGTTCCAAAGGACCAAGTTGGCATCAACCCCTCGGTCCAAATGGCCGCGGTTCAATGCAAACACTTCGCCGGGAGTTTCGGTGATGGCGCGCATGGCTGCCTCCTGACTTAAACCATATTTTACAGCCAATCCGGCTTCTTGTCGGGTGCGGGCGTATCCATATCCACCGGTGTCGACGATGATCAGCTTCACGCCTTGGTCTTCTAGGTAAGCGGCTTGATCAAAACGCGCCCGCAGGTGATCAAAGGTGAGCGGTGTTTGTAGACTGGGTGTGATCATCACCGGGATATTATTTTTCTTAAGAATGGCGCTGACGGTCCAGGCCTCTGCGGCGCCTTTAATGACCAATCGAAGACCTTTGTAGTCTCTGCTGAGAGCCACGACATTTTTAATGTCGGTGGCACGATGGGCCTCTACGATCCATGGCACCTGGCCAGATAGGACGGGCTGCATGGCTGCAAGGTGGCGTGAGGATGTCTCTGTATTACGAGTGTTCCCTTTGTGGAAGGCCTGTGGGTTTTTACCATAAAGTACGGCATCGTCTAAAAACTGGCGCAATCTGGACCAGGTCTCGGCGCGTGTGGGGTTTTCGCCCCATCCCTTTGTTACTCGTCCATATAAGGCCACCTGTGGATCGAGAATTTGCTCAGGAATCATGTCAAAGGCAACGGCCATGCTGCTTGCTGCGCCGCCACTGATGGTCGAGATCGCCGTTAAAACCCCTTCTTGGCGGGCATTAGGAATGCGTGAATTAAAAGTGTTCAAAGCATCCACTGAGCGAAAGTCCGGTGTCGGTAGAAGGGTACGAGTGTGCAAGTCTTGGGCGTTCGAATCTAACTCGATGTCAAACAGTCCCATCTGAGAGGCGCTATTGATCAAACCTGGAGATAGGAATTTGCCTTCGCCGTTGATCCGCGGAACGTCTTCATCAACCTCGTGAGGATTGATCGCAGCCACCTTACCGTCCATCACTAAAATTGAAGTATCTTTTGCCCAGCTTCCTTGAATAAAGGCTGTGGTTTTTTCAATAAGAAAATCAGAGTCCACATGCTGTTGCATTTCCATGGCACCGTCGGTCCAATCCAAATTGTAAACCAGAGGGGGCGTTTTGAAGTCACGGCCATCGTTGAAAGCCATGTCGTGAACTCCGACTTCAAAATCGCTGCGGATTCGCTCTTTACTATTGCGATCCAGCACCTTCTTGCCATTGATAAAAACCAGTTGCGCTTTGGCATAAACAGAAAAGGGGTGATTGTCCCAGACCACCACATCGGCCATCTTGCCTTCTTCTAATGTTCCAATTTGATCTTCTAGTCCGAGGGCCCAGGCCGGGTTTTTGGTGACCCACGCTAAGGCTTCGTCTTCAGTAAAGCTCAGTCCCAACTTTTTAGCCGAAGACAGAGCCTTTCCGGCTTCAAGGTTGAGGTAGCGAATATCCACAGCCGAGTCTGAGTGGACAATGGAACGCACGCCGGCTTTTTGCAAGAGAGCTATGTTGTATGGGATTCCATCGTAAGCCTCTGCTTTGAATCCCCACCAGTCGGCCCAAGTCGCGACAGACACACCTTCTTTAGCCAGACGCGGGGCCAATTTATAAGCCTCCAGCCCGTGGTGGACCGTGCGAATTTTAAAACCAAACTCTTTGGCCACATCTAAAATCGCGCTGATGTCGTCGGCACGGTAGCAATGGAAGTGAAGAAAGATTTCTCCTTTTAAAACCTTGGCCAAGGTTTCTAGTGTCAAATCGCGGTCGGGCAATTTGTCATTTTTCTTGTGCATCCATTTGCGTTCGTATTCGACAGCTTTTTGAAAATACTTGCGGTAGGTGGCCACATTTCCCATGCGAGTCATCAGGTCTTTGCCCTTGTAGACTCGTTTAGGGTTTTCTCCACAGGCCATTTTTAATCCCTGTTTGGAACCAGGGAATCGCATTTCACGAGCACTGACTTTTGGAATTAATTTGGCGATAAACGAACGTCCGCCAAACAAGTTTCCGGAGCCGGGTAGAACTTGGATAGTAGTGATCCCTCCCGCTTGAGCGCGCCATAAATCGGGATCTTGCGGCCAGAACCCATGCTCGGCCCAAACATGGGCGGTGTTGGGTGTGACCATTTCGTTGCCATCCTCGTGGGCGTCGACCATAGGCGCTGGGTACACTCCCATATGAGAGTGCACATCAATCAATCCAGGCGTAACGGTTAATCCTTTGCCATCAATCACAGTCGTGCCCTCACTCACTTTGATGGGACCTTCAGAGATCTTTTTGATTAATCCCCTTTCCATCAAAAGATTGGCGGACTGGTAGGTGGTGCCGGCGGCGGTCATGATGCGCGCCTCTTTGATTAGAACAGGAGTGGAATCCATAGCGTAAGGGGCAGGTTTCGGAATATCAGGATTTTCTTTGGCGTACTTAATTTTTGACTTTTTTTCAGATTGTTTCGAACAATGAAACAGTCCCAAAGAGAGTACGATCAGCAGAATAATTTTCATGGGTCCCCCAAGAGTTGAAATAATCAAAGCTTGAACCAGTCATAGCTTAGAATGACGAAGTTGTGACTATAAAAAAGGGGTAAAAAAAGTGCAACTGCTGGACATTTTTGGTCTCTCTGACTAATGTCGTCGATCATGATTGTGGTTAAAAAGTTTGGCGGAACCTCCCTCGGGTCCTTAGAAAGAATTGAGGCGGTTGCCGATCGCATTAAAGAAGATATTGAGACCAAAGGGGAAAGCCCGATTGTGGTGGCCTCGGCTATGAGTGGAGAGACCAACCGTTTGGTTTCATTGGCCCATCAGGTGGCGCCTCATGACCGTTCTCCAGCTTATGATATGCTTTTGGCTTCTGGAGAACAGGTTTCCATAGCCTTGCTGTCTATGGCACTTCATAAAAGGGGAGTGAAAGCGCGTCCACTTTTAGCCTTTCAATTAGGCATTGTGACCGATGCCTTGCCGAGCAAGGCGACAATTCAACACATTCGCACAGAGCTGATGCAAGAACTGGTGGATGACAAGATCGTGCCGGTAGTTGCTGGGTTTCAAGGCATTGACCCCGAAGAAAATATCACAACATTGGGACGTGGCGGCTCAGACACCACAGCTGTTGCGCTGGCGGCGGCCCTTAAAAATGACATTTGCGAAATTTACACCGATGTTCCCGCTATTTTCACGGCCGACCCCCGCTTGGTTCCAAAAGCTCAGCCTCTTAAACATGTTTATTTTGACGAAATGATGGAGATGGCGACTTTGGGTTCAAAAGTTCTCCACTCACGTTCGGTGGAGCTGGCGTCAAAGTTTGGTGTAAAAATACATTTGCGATCCACATTTGAAAAGAAAGAGGGAACCTGGGTGGTTCCACAAGGAGACGATATGGAAAAGCCCGTCGTAACATCAGTCACTCACGACCCGAACACTGCGGTTTTTAAACTTTTCCCGACGCCGGACACGTCTGAGTTTTTGGCCAACCTGTTTAGTCAGTTGGCTGCAAAAGGTGTGGTTGTCGACATTATCACGCAAAGCCAAAACCCTGAGGGGCAACGTTTGGCCTTTTCAGTTCATGCGGATGACACCCAGGCGGCTATGAAAACAATCCAATCCAATGTCGATGCCTCCACTAAAATTGAACTTATTAACGATATGGCAAAAGTGTCTGTGGTCGGTGTCGGAATGCAGAACCAATACGGCGTCGCTGCAAGATTTTTTGCTGCCCTAGGCAAAGCCGATACGCCAATTCGATTGGTGACAACATCGGATATAAAAATTTCGGCCGTCATCGAAAAAGCAAATCTAGAAAATGCAGCTAATGCTCTTCACACCGAGTTCCGTTTGGATGGTGTTGATTCATGAGCTTGAGTTATCGTGATGGCAAACTCTTTTTAGGGCAAAAAGGCAACCTCCAATCGATTCTTTCTGAGGAGCAGGGGCACCCTTGTTACGTCTACGACTTGCCAACAATACAGCAGCGTTTTTCCAAGCTCAAAGAGGCTCTTGCGGAATTGAAAAATCTGTCTGTGCATTATGCACTGAAGGCTAATGCCAACAGCGAAATCCTAAAAGCTTTTAAAAGCTGGGGTGCCAGTGTGGATGTGGTCTCGGCCGGCGAAATGCAACATGCCTTACAAAACGGTTTTACCGGTTCTGATGTGATTTTCTCAGGCGTCGCCAAGTCAGTGGAAGAGATCGATCAAGCGATCGAACAAAACATCAAACAGATCAATGTTGAGTCTCCCCAAGAACTGATCCGCATCGGAGAGCGGGCTCGGGCCAAGAGAAAAGTGATGGCGGTGGCCTTTCGCATGAACCCAGAAGTGAACCCTGTAACCCACCCCTACATCACCACTGGGATGAGTGAAAATAAGTTTGGCATGGACCGATCCTTCATTCCACAGTTGGTTCGTATTCTAAAAGAGTACGGTGACAGTGTGAGGCTGCATGGTCTAACCATGCATATTGGTTCACAGTTGTTGGACCTGGAGGCAATGCAAGAGGCCATACAAAAATTGCGATCCATCGAACACGAATTGGAAGTGTTGGGATTTCCCACCCAATGTTTAGATATTGGTGGAGGCGTCGGCATCCACTACGATCAAATGGGTGACGAAAAAGATTTTGCCACCATCGCTGAGTACGGAAAGATCGTAAACCAAACTTTGAAAGATTATGATGGCGAGGTTTTAATAGAGCCCGGTCGGGTGCTGGTGGGGCGAGCTGGAGTTCTACTTTGCCAAGTGGAATATATTAAAAAAACATCCACCAAAAATTTTGCAATTGTAAATACGGGAATGCATCATCTAATGCGTCCAGCTTTGTATCAGGCCAACCACCGAATCCTGCCGTTGCAGAAAGACGATGTACGAGGTCAAGTATCCTATGACATTGTTGGTCCGATTTGTGAATCCAGTGATTACCTCGGAAAAAACCGAATCATGCAAGAACTTAAACAAGGTGATTTCTTAGCCATTTGCGATGCCGGTGCATATGGTTACACCATGGCCAACAACTACAATTTCCACCCTTTTCCTAAAGAAATTGTACTGAAGTAGTGTTAAAAACGTTTGACTACCAGGGCGCTAAAATAGGCGCGGCACCCCAGTGCTCTTGTTTTAGTATGAGACACGCGTGTGACATCGGACACGTTTCATTTTGAGACGCTGGAAAGGCTCTGGTTTCGATCTGCTCGAAAAAGCGTGGGGTATTAGGCTTCTTCGAGTGACCGCATTCGGTATTTTCTTCAGTTTACAAAGAATGAAAATAGTAAAAGATTTAGGTCGGCTTGTGAATCACCCCTATTTTTGTAAAACAACCTTAATTTCAATTTTAGGAGCCAATTAATCTATAAGGGAGATTTAATGAAATCAGTTTTAGTTGTACTCATGTGTTTATTTACGTTCTCGGCGATGGCCAATGACGGTGGTTCAGCCTACCTGGAAGTTCACGGGGTCGATCCTTCTGGAGTGAAAGCCTCGCATATCGGATGGGATAAACCTTTTATGAGTATCTATGGGAAAGAGGCCTATAAGTTCGCCAAAACTCTACCGGCACCATCCACTGTGGCTCTCGGTATGATGAGCGATGCGGATAAAGCCAAGTTTTTAGCCAACGAAAGAAGTCTCACGTTTTTTAGCAGCGGTTGGGTGTTTTCGGTGAATTGCTCCGGCGGTGAATTAAAAATGAAAGAAGGCAACGTGACCGATCCGACTGAGTCGATGACCTATGTTGTAAACCAAGATATCCGAGGTTTTCGTTGCAAATTTTCGGTTCTTGAAAGAGATGGAATGGATCCTGAAGAGTTTTTGGGAGACGCCTTTAAATTTAACCCCGTGGATCAAGAAAACAACAAGTGTCTATAATAAAGAAAGAAATCTTCTTTATTTTGGTTTGGCTCACCTCAATGGTGAGCCTTTCTTTTTTTTCGGAGTACCGAATTCCAACCACCGAAGCACCGATCCCCTTTGATGTTGGAGCCATTTTTTTAACGCCTGTTGGGATATTCGTACACAGCCTTTGGGGTGACCCAGAACTTTTCTCTTTGTATTTTAGAGAGTCGTTGCGAAGCGGTGTTTTTACCAAGCCAGAGTTGTTAATTTTTCTAGTCCTAAACACATTAGTCGCTTACCATGGTTTGCGACGGATCAGTCGATAATGGACTATTTTTACACATTTCTGCAGTCCAACCTTTTAGAGGCCATTTTTGTCATGGGCTTTCTTAGAAAAACCCATCGACCAGTTCAAGTTTTGCTTTTTGTGAGCTTTATGAATTCTTTGACTCATCCATGGGTGTTCTTCGCTTGGATGGGTTTGCCACAGAGTTATCTGATCAATATTCTATTGGCTGAGGCATTTGCAATTGTTTTCGAAGCCATCATTTATCGAAGTTTTATAAAAATAGATCTGCCTAGAGCCTTTTTAATATCGGGGGTGGCTAACTTGATTTCTTGGCAGTTGGGTCCAATTTTGACTTGGTTTTTCTTGCACAGTAAAATGTTTTAATCAATCAAGTGCAGGGTGAAGCTTCAATAAGCCCTTCTCGTTCTAGGATTTTCAAAGCGTTGGTACTTTTTGATGGACCGGTTTTGATTTTATAATCAAACATCAAATCATTCTGATCCCACTGTTCGCTAAAATGAAAGTTGGCAATTTTTTCGCTGTCGTCGGCAAGGGCGGTGAGTTCCAAGTCATGAGTCGAGATAAAACCGTAGGCTTTGGCGTCGATAATTTGCTGCAAGTACTTCTGATTGCCAATCAGACGTTCGCGATTGTTGGTGCCGCGCAAAGGTTCGTCAATCAAGAAAAGGATCTCTTGCTGTTTCGCACCTTCTAATATCAATTTCATCCGTTGAACCTCGGCAAAAAAGTAGGACTGGCCATCGCGTAAAGAATCGCTGACGCGAATGCAAGAGGCCAAAGGCATCGGTTTGAATCGAAAGCTTTCTGCAAAAACCGGTGCGCCAATATTGGCTAAACAGTAGTTCAAGCCAATAGCTCGCAAAAATGTCGATTTTCCACTCATGTTGGAGCCGGTGATGATGATCACATGGTTGTTATCGGGCGAAAAGTCATTGGTCACTACAGTGCTTTGGTTGAGCAGAGGGTGGGACAGTCCGGTGACCTCTAAGAAGGCGTTACTGACCTCGGCCCACTGAGTGTTGTGATAAAGCTTCAGGTTGGCCAAACTGGCACAGGCCTCAAGACGAACAATCTCTACACTCCAATCTGAAAAATGCTGACCGAACTGTAAACGCTTCTTCTCTGCGAGCTGGGCTAAAATAAAGTCCCAAGGGGCTAGCAGGTTGAGTATGTAGAAAAGGATTGGGTTGGTTTTCATACTCATTAAACTGATCAGGCTGCTCAATCCTTTAATATCAGCACTGGCCATACCTTTTTGCAAAGCCTTGCACTCGGGAACTTGGTGTCCAATTTTTTCGAGAACTTCGATTCGTTCACCAAGACTCGAGAAGTCAGTATGCAAGTCTTGCAGACGAGAAAAGATATGTTGGGTGCGTCCAATAAAATTCAAAACAGAACCCACGTAAACCAAAAGCAGGGCTTTCCAAAGAAGAGAGGGGAGCCCGAGAAGCAAAGCGATCACCAGCAGTCCCCAAGAGATGGGTACAATCCACTTCCACTGCATTTTTTCTTCAAAAAATGAGCGTTTTACTTCGGTTTCGATTCGAGCAAAATCGATCAAGCGGGTAGGCTTTTGCAGCTGCAGACGTCGAATCATCCCTGGAAAAGAAGTGAGATTTTGAATGATTGCACTGCGAGACTCACGCGAACTGTTTTTAAAATCTTGGCAAAGCCAATGGTTCAAAAGAGATTGACCTTGTACAGAGAAGCTACGGTCGATAGCCGAAAAAAAATAACCAAGGTCCAAGTCGCGGGCCAGGTTGATGTCGAATAGATCTTCGGGGCGAGTGTAATTGTCTAACTGGCCTTGTTGAAACTTCCATTGGTCATAGTAAAAGGTTTTGAGGTCCTGCAGGTGAGAAATAAACCGAGCCACCTGTCGCGATTTGCGAAAGAAAACCACGAAAAGGGGGAGAAGAATAAACAGAGCCACTAATTCCAAGTATAAGCCTTTGACGATTTGTGAAGCGATCAACAAGCCAAAAACTCCCAAACCCATCCACAGACGCCAGCCTTGCAAGCGATTGAGAACTTTCTGATAGCGATCGATTATGCCACCGATGCGAACGTCTTTCTTTGCCAGTTGGGCCGCTTGCTGCAATTCAACTTCCTTTGTGTGCCTAAAAAATCATCAATAACACTTCCCCCCCTATTTTAGGAAAGCTGCCTTGAAAAAACAAAGGTTAATCTGTAAACCTAGAATCTTAGACAAATGGATCAAAGCAGCAATTAAGCGCACTTAGGGGAAATGGACTTAAAATGGAGAAACTGAGCGACAAAGAGGAAATCCGACGGCGGAGGACCTTTGCCATTATATCCCATCCTGATGCCGGTAAAACCACCATCACCGAGAAGCTGATCTATATTGGTGGGGTGATCCACGAAGCGGGAGAGG
>CBDUOS010000095.1:0-13933 GCA_965368905.1 uncultured Bdellovibrionales bacterium
GTTTTAAGGTGAACACCTATGATACAGGGCTATTGCAAACGCGACTGCATGCTGCCGGTTTTGTTCATGATCCAGAATCTCCCAGTATTCATATTCTAAACTCCTGTGCGGTCACTGCTGAAGCCACCAAAGAGGTGTTGCGACAAGCTCGTAAGATCAAGAGTCAAAACCCAATGGCGACCGTGGTTTTAACGGGATGTGCGGCCCAAGTGGATGGCCCTATGATTGACGATTACCCTGCCATCGACTTAATTGTTGCCAACTCCCATAAGAATGACTTGGAACAAATCTTGAAAAAATACTTTCGTGGCGAATTGGAATCCAAAGTTTTACGCTCAAATATCTTTCGTAACGAAAAACTGGGAGAAGGTGGCGGTGAAGAACTGGGGCACACTCGTTCTTACTTAAAAATTCAAGATGGTTGCAATAGCTTTTGCAGTTTTTGTGTCATTCCCTTTGCTCGTGGCAAAAGTCGTAGCCTGACGGTTCCGATGATCCTCGGTCGCATACGTGATTTGGAAGACCAGGGAATCAACGAGGTGGTTTTGACCGGAGTGCATATTGGAGATTACCTAGATGAAGAAACTCTGGGGGGGCCATTTGCTCTCGATGATTTGGTAGAACAGGTTTTAAATAAAACTAAGATCCCACGGATTCGACTGACTTCGTTAGAGCCTATTGAGTTGACTGAGAAATTAATGAATTTGTTTAAGAACCCTAAAATGTGTCCTCATTTCCACATGAGTTTGCAGTCATTGTCGACTCCCGTTTTAGAAGGAATGAGGAGGCAGTATTCGGCAGGACAAGTTCGTGAGTCTTTAGAATGGATAGCTCGAGAATTCCCAAATGCTTTTGTGGGTCTCGATGTGATTGTCGGGTTTCCGGGAGAAACCACAGAACTCTTTACCGAAACTTATAACAATCTGAAATCCTGGCCATGGTCTCGTATTCATGTATTTCCTTACAGCGAACGCAGTGGTACCCGTGCGGCGCAAATGGAAGATACAATTCCTTGGGAAGAGCGCAAACGGAGAGCCAAAGTTCTTCGTGAATTGAGTGCGAAACGTTATGATGAACTGGCTTTGCAAGAGGTCGGTGCAGTAAAGCAAGTTATGGCTATTAAAACTAAGAATCAATCTTTGCAGACATTGAGTGATGATTATTGGGACATCCTTTTGGAATCTGAATCTATAGAGCAGCCAGGGCAACTGTTTAATGTGAAGGTAAAAGGCTACCAGCGGGCCGGGCAAAATCGAATGAATGGTTTTTTAATTGGAGAGCGGTTGTGAGCTTTGATGTTAAAAAAGTAGAAGAAAAAATAGGATATACAGCAAAAGATCCGAAGTGGTTGGAGCAGGCTTTTTGTCATAAGAGCTACCAAAAAGAGAACCCAGATTGTGAACATAACGAGAAATTAGAATTTTTAGGGGACGCGGTTTTGGACTTGGTTTTAAGTGATCTGCTGATGGTTAAATTCGCCGATGACCAAGAGGGAAGCCTGTCGCGCAAGCGTGCGAGCGTGGTCAACGAAGATCGACTGTGTGAATTGGCTAGAAAGAACGCCATGGATCAGTTTTTATTGATTGGAGAGCGAGAAACGAACAACAATTTGCAGGAAAACCCGCGGATTGTAGCCTCTGTATTTGAAGCCGTTGTAGGGGCTATTTATAAAGACTCTGGCTACGAAGTGGTTTATAAATGGGTCGAAACCAATTTTCAGTATTTGATAGATCAAGCCTTTTCTGAACATGATTTTGAAAAAGATTATAAAACTCGCTTTCAAGAGTGGGTACAAGAAAACTACAAAACCACCCCGCGATACAATTTGATCGGACAGTCGGGGCCCGACCACGATCGGACCTTTGAAATGGAAGTTTTTGTGGGGGATGAGTCTTGGGGGAAAGCCTCGGGAACAAGTAAAAAGTCAGCCGCGCAAAATGCGGCCCAACAAGCCTTGGAGAAAGTGGAATCATGATACATTGCGGATTCGTTGGAATTTTAGGACTTCCAAATGCAGGGAAAAGCACGTTCCTAAATAAAGCGTTGGGGGAAAAAATCTCCATCATATCGAGTAAACCTCAGACCACTCGACAGTCTTTCACTGGTTTAGTTACGACCAAGGATTACCAGTTGATCTTTTTGGACGCTCCTGGTTTCGTAAAAGCTAAGTCGGGACTCTTCGATTTCTTAGCAATGGAATTCGATCGGGTGCTTGAAAAGAGTGAACATCTACTAGTTCTGATTGCCACTGACCAAAAAGAGACTTTGCCATTTAAAAGATTTATGGAAAAAATTGAGAACAGTGGAAAAACATTTTCTGTTCTCTTTACGAAAAATGACCTGAAAGAATCAGAGTTCGTAAAGTCTCTAAAGGAACAGTGGAAAGACAAAAACACTCTCGCCTATTCGATCAAAGATAAGGTTTTTGCACCTGTTGAGAACCTTCTCATGGAAATGGCGAAAACTTTGCCGAAAGAAGAGCAGAGCCTCTATGATCCTGACATGATATCTTTGGATCGCACTCGGGATATTGTTTCGGAATTTGTTCGTGAAGCTTGTTTTTTGAACTTAGAGCAAGAGATCCCCTTTGGTCTGGGAGTGATCATAAAGTCGTTCAAAAAAGAAAAAGGACTGTTTCGAATAGAAGCCAATGTTTTAGTGGAAAAAGACAGCCACAAGGGAATCGTTATCGGTAAGAAGGGGGTCAACCTAAAGAAGATTGGTCAACAAGCCAGAGAGCAGATTGAAAAACTTTTGGGTGAGAAAGTGTTCCTCGGCCTTTTTGTCACCCATAAAAAAAATTGGATGCGCAATAAAAGCATTATGCGAGAGGTGGGCTACGTCCATGATAAAATCTAAACCCCTATTCGCAATTATTGGTCGCCCCAATGTGGGTAAGTCGACTCTGTTTAATTACCTCATTGGACAAAGACGTTCTGTGGTCAAGAATCAACCGGGGGTCACTCGGGATTTAATTTATGAAGAAGCTGAGCTTTGGGGAAAGACTTTCGAATTGGTTGATACAGGTGGTCTAACAGAGGCTGCCGACGAGATCTCACATCGTATTCGTGAGCATGTGATCGAATTTTTGAAGTCGACGGATTATTTGATTGTGGTCATGGATTATAAGAGTGGTCTTTGCCCAGAAGATCGAGAGTTAATTCGCATCGCCAAACAGGCAGGTAAAGACTTTATTCTAGTTGTTAACAAAGTCGATAAAAGCCAGGAGTTGGATATAGCCGGTGCTGAGTTTTACGAATTTGGCGTTCCATTGGTGACCTGTTCCTTTGAAGCCCGCTACGGTGTGGATCGTTTGTTGGAGTGGATCAGCGAGAGGTTACAAGGCTCTGAAGAGGACGATAGAGAGGGCTTTGTTTTCTCAGTTGTCGGCAAAAGCTCCCTCACCAACCAATTGGTTGGTGGCAACAAAATGTTGGTTTCTCCTATAGCGGGGACCACTGTCGACTCAATGGATTTTCAGTTTAAGTACAATGACCGTGTGTACCGTATGACTGACACTGCAGGCTTGCGAAGATCAGCAAAGAGAGACAATGATGTCGAGATTATTTCAGCTATTAAAACCAGTCAGGCGATCAGAAAATCAGAACTGATACTATTGATGGTTGATGGAACCGAAGGTCCGACCGAGCAGGATGCGAAAATTTTGCAGGAGATCACTGATTCCCACAAGGGTGTGATTCTTGTCGTAAACAAGTTGGATTTGGGTGAAGCGGAAATTCCTGAGTTTAGAAAAACCACCCGCGCAAAGATAGCCGATAACTTCCATTTCTATCGAGACATTCCCATTTGCTTTATAAGTGCTAAAACGGGAAAAGGTCTTAAAGATCTTTTTGAGATGGTCGAAAGAGTGCGTGATCAATTGACGACTCGTATTTCAACTAAAGATTTGAATGATTTCTTTATGAAAGTGATTCGGCAAGCTCCGGCGCCTGTCTACAGGAATCGCAATGTGAAGTTTTACTATTTAACCCAAACCAGGCAAATTCCACCGAGTTTTATTGCCTTTGCCAATCATCCAGATGGAGTCGACAATGCCTACCGTCGATTTTTAACGAAAAGAATCAAAGAGAGATTTGATTTACAGGGTATTCCAATTCGAATATTTGTGATGAAAAGCAAGGGCTAGAATGCGCATCAACTACTTTCTGGTCACTCTTTTTGCATTTTGCCTTTGTGTTAATTTGCTTCGCTTTCCGCACTTGATTCTGGAGCACGGGGGAGGAGCTTTCTTTATCCTTTATCTGTTGGTCCTCAATCTTTTTGCTTTTCCTATGCTGGTTGCAGAGAATGTTATCGATACTAAAATGCAGCGGATTGATATTCGAAGTTTGATATCCATTAAAAAGAAAGGCTCTTTGGGGCTTTTGGATCGTTTTTTTGTGTTCAGTTGGTTTGGTTTGCGAGTGGTCGTACTGCTTTGTTTTCTTTGGTTTTTTCTTTATATCGGCTCCTCTTGTCTAGTTTACCTTCACTATTTTATTAGTCACTCGATGGAATGGTCGACTCCAGTGACGGATATACCCAATTTACCGGAGCTTAAATTTAGTTGGTTGACGCCTTTGTTGTGGGTTGTAGCCAGCTTTATTGTTTTTCTACGCTTTTATACGCCATTTTTCTGGTTTTTCAGCCGCTGGGTGATTCCCTTCGCGTTTGCCATTCTTTTCGTATTATTTTTTAAGATAATTCTTCTAGTTAATGATTTTGAGGGGTTGAAATTATTATTCTACCCCGACTTTTTGGCAATCAGCTGGGACTCATTGATTGCATCAATGGGGCAAGCTTTGGCTTGTTTGTTTATTGGTTTTGGATTTTATAATAAGTTCTTTAAGCCGTCTGAAAAGACAGACATTATTGAAGTGTTTGTGCGCGCCATTCTCTTGGCATCATTTGTTGCAGTGGTTGTGGGCGTAATGGCTTTGCCTATGATCGAAGAGGTCAGTGAATCACCCTTTGGTTCCAATTGGATATTTCAAGTTCTGCCACGATGGCTCTCTTATGGATATTTCGGGAACTATTACGGTGGACTCTTCTTCTTTTCACTGAGTCTTTTGTGTTTTTATATAACTGTCGCGTTGCATGTGATGGTTTCTGAAAATATGAAATTGCTATTTAAGGTTAAAAAAAATCCGTCGTTGCGATGGGTGCTCAATGCTTTCTTTATTCTGTCCAATTTACTCGTGGTCTATTTTTTACAAAATCAGTTGCAGGGCTGGTCAGGGCAGAGTCTTCTGCTCAACATTGACAGAGTGGTGGTGCAGGGTCTATTGCCATTGTTTGCTTTAATGATGGTGTGGGTTTTGTTTCGTTACACCTCCCGGAAAGAACGTCTCGCTGTTTTCGAGAAACAGCAGATATTTTTTCATGACCGATTTTTCTATGGTGTTTGGGAGAAGATGACTTTGATAGTGGTTCCAACTTTGATTGCATTGGGTTGGCTGTTGAGTTTTATAGGAAGTTAAAACCGAAAATAAGATGAGCATTCATCATATCACCATCCAAGTAAATAGGTGGATTGGTCGGGTAAGGTTGGTTCTCTGTCGCAAAATTGACATAAGTGTAAACAAACTGGAAGCCGACAAACATCTCGTTGCGGGCGACAGGGATTTCAATTCCGAAACCTAAATCCAAACCGGCACCATCGTCTTTCGCTACCTGTTGTTCATCTACTAAAGAAAAATTTCGAGTGTTTTGCGAGAAGCCGAGGAGTAAATACGGGTTCAAGTCAGCGAGTCCTCGTGTGACATTGCTTGTATTGAAATAGTATTTTAGATCAAAAGCCAAGCTATTCAATGACATGTTGCCTTCGAAGATAATCGGTTCGTTGTTGGTGTTTACAGTTCCAGAGTCGATGGGCCCTAGAAGATGTTGACTGTAAGTGTAAGAAAACTGCAAGGCCAAACGTAGGTTAAACCAATAAGTCAGGGCCAATCCCGGTGAGGCCGAAGGGCTAACAAATTCCGCCATTCCACCAGTGTACATTCTTCCACCCATTAAGATCGCAACGTTGAAAAATCGTCCATTGCGAAAGAAATTGATGTCGGCCTCTTCTTGGCTGTTTTCCTCAAATTCAGAATAGTCGGCAAAGGGATCGTAGACGTCGTCTCCCTCATATTGGGCAAAGCATGGAATGGTTGCGATTGCTAATAATATAGCCACCAGGAATTTCAACAAGGGCCCCCCTTAGACCCTCTATTTTATCAGCGAAAATCAAATCGAGACACCTCGGGTCCTGAAATTGTCTCATTTCAGGACATATCTCTAGACAAAAGGGTAGGCCTGCGAGAAAAGGGGTATGGAATCGATATTATTGAGTAATTACGAAGTTAACTAAGGCAAATGGACTTATGAGTATAGATTATAAATCTGCTGGTGTGGACATCGAAAAAGGGGACGCCCTCGTCGATTGGTTGCAAGAAGACAAAGGCCCACGCCCCCATGAAGATAAGATTGTGGATGGCATTGGTGGGTTCGCCTCTATTTTCAAGATGGATTTTCCCAACATTCAAGAACCCTGTTTGGTCAGTGCGACCGATGGGATCGGGACCAAGCTCAAGCTGGCGATCGATCTGGAAAAATACGACACCTTGGGGCAGGATTTGGTTGCCATGTGTGCCAATGACCTCATTTGCACGGGAGCTCAGCCACTCTTCTTTTTGGATTATTTCGCCACCTCAAAGTTGGAATTGAATCAGGCTCAACCGTTTCTTGCGGGTGTGCGCAAAGCTTGTCATGAATCCCAAATGGCTTTGATTGGCGGAGAGACGGCCGAAATGCCCGGCCTTTATCAACCCAAAGACTTTGATTGTGCAGGATTTGCCGTTGGTGTTGTGGATCGTCCTAAAATTCTCAAAAAAGACAATGTGAGAAAAGGTAATCGAGCCTTGGGTCTTTCAAGCAGTGGATTTCATAGCAATGGTTTCTCTTTGTTGCGCAAACTTTTTTCAACAGCCGAAGATATTCAAACTTTTGGTGAAAAGCTTCTGACTCCCACGGCATTGTATGTGAAATGTGCGGGACAAATGTTGGAAAAGCTACCAGTGGCTGTGATGGCTCATATCACCGGTGGTGGAATTCACAACGTGAGTCGGGTGTTGCCAGAGGGATTGGGGTTGCACATGAAAGCTTGGGAGTTTCCTGAATTGTTTTTAGAAGCACAAAGACGAGCCCAAATCTCTGATCAAGAGCTTTTGAAGACGTTCAATTGTGGTATAGGACTCGTGGTTGTTTTACCGGAACAGGGTTGCGATGCCGCAATGGAAATTGCTAAATCAAGTGGATTCACTTCTTACGATTTGGGTGAGATTGTTGAAAGCCCAGAACCCATAATCTTTCCCGAGCCATGGGCCTGAAAAAACCAAGCCTGGCCATTTTTATTTCTGGGCAGGGGAGCAATCTCGAAATCATTCTACAAAACAAAGACAAGTTTTCCTCTTTATGGGTGGTAAGCTCCAACCCACAAGCTTTCGGTTTGCAGAGGGCGAAAAACCATGAGGTGGAGTCTTTCGTTCTCGACAAACCAATCGACTGGACTTCATTGCAAAACAAATTGGAGCAGAAAAAGGTGGATGGACTATTTCTAGCTGGCTTTATGAAGATCGTACCCGCTTCTTTTGTTGCAGCTTGGAACGACCGGATGTTCAATCTTCACCCCTCTCTACTGCCGAAATACAAAGGCCTCAAAGCTATCGAGAAAGCCTACGCCGCCCAAGATGATGTGGGCGTCACCATTCATAGAGTGGCTCCAGCAGTGGATTCGGGTGAGATCCTTCTGCAAGATGTGGCGGTAACTGGGGCTGAGATTGGTGGGCTGACTCTGCAGGACGTGACCGATCGGGTTCACCAAAAAGAGCATGAGTTGGTGCAGACATGGGTCGACCAATTTGTTAACAAGTCGTTGTAATTCCTTGAAAGAATTATAATAAACCAAGTTCTGCTGGATTTTACGCGCTGCGCGAAAGATAGTGGCGCCATGAAAATGGGTTCCTATTTAAAGCGCCTTATCGGGGTGATTTTTGGATTGGTTTTGCTGGCATTCCTCGTAGTTTTGGCCAGCTTGCCCAGTTTTGAAGAGGTGCAGAATCTGGCCCTCGGCTCCAACCGCTACTTTCTTGATAAAAACCAAGAGGTTTTGCATGAACTTCGTGTGGACTTAAACAAGCGCCGCAAGTTGTGGGTACCCCTTTCGGGATATTCTTCGCACTTGAAGAATGCTGTGGTTTGGGTTGAGGACAAACACTTTCAATCTCATTGGGGAGTGGACTTTTTGAGCCTCGGTCGAGCGGCTTACTCGATGGCACAAGGCCATCGTATTCAAGGGGCCAGTACGATCAGTATGCAGACCTCTGACTTGATTGATTCGTCAGTTCTATTGCAGAACAAGACGATTCAGAAAGGAACAATCGTAGGAAAGGTTCGTCAAATTTTTCGAGGCTTGGCGTTAGATCTGCTATGGAGCAAAAACGAGATATTAGAAACTTATCTAAATTTGGTTCACTTGCGTGGAGAAGTCCAAGGGGTCCAGTCTTTTGCTAAATTGTATTTGAAAAAATCACCCTTGTATCTCGATGAAGTCGAAGGGATGGTCGTTGCGACTTTAATTCAAGCACCAAATCGACGGCCCGCTTCGTTGGTAAAGAAGGCTTGTCATTTAGGGCAGAGGAAGCAACAAAACTTTGATTGCAAAAAAGTGGAGTCTGTTGTGATCCGTTTAGAAAAAGGGGCTTCTCCGATGCTGGAGCCACCACAGCTTGCGCCTCACCTGGCGCAAAGGTTGAAGAAATTAAAAGCATCGGGCAATCAAATTCAAACCACTCTAGATTTTCGGTTGCAACAAGGTGTGCAGCGAATTTTACAGAAGAACCTCTCCTATTTGCAGAAACGTAACGTGCACGACACCGCAGCCGTGGTGATCGATAATAAAACAGGTCACGTATTAGCCTATGTTGGGGCCATTGAAAAATTCTCGCGAGCTCCCCATGTGGATGGAGTCAACTCGCCTCGCCAGGCGGGGTCCACATTGAAACCGTTCCTGTACGGTCGGGCCATTGATAATAAAATTTTAACCGCGACTTCAATGATTGATGACTCTGAAACAGCACTCAAGTGGGAAGGGGGGCTTTATCGCCCTTCTAACTACGATAACAAATTTCATGGAATGGTAACTGTGCGCCAAGCATTGGCCTCTTCATTGAATGTGCCTGCGGTCAAGGTGGTACGAATGTTAGGTTTGTCGCAAACCTACGATGTGATCGAAAGTTTGGGTTTTCCCGATTTTAAAAATACTCGAGACACTTATGGCGCTTCACTTGCTTTGGGGGCCACCGAGGTTCGTTTGTTGGACTTAGCCAATTCTTACCGAGCGATTGCCAATGGTGGTGCGATGACCCCGGTGGTTTTGTCGACCAAGCCTTTTATGAGCTATGGGCCTAGTCAGCGAATTCTCTCAGAGGGAACCTCCTTTATTATAAAAGACATTTTGTCAGATTCCGACGCTCGCCGAATGGGGTTCAATTGGCATTCGGCCTTAGAAACTCGCATGTGGTCTGCCGTGAAAACCGGAACCAGCAAAGACCTTCGTGACAATTGGTGCGTGGGGTTTAGTGAACGATTTACCGTCGCAGTTTGGGCTGGAAACTTTGGTGGATCGGCCATGAAAGGAGTCAGTGGCGTTACGGGAGCAGGACCCAGCTGGAACGAAATCATGCACTTGGTTCACCGTAACCAGCCCACGGGACAGCCTGAGGCCCCCAGTTCTGTGATTTCTCGAAAAGTACAAATTGGAAGCCGAGTCGGAAAGGTGACAGAATACTATCTGCCGGGAACAGAGCCCGTCCATGACATTGTTCAATTGGGTGTTGGAACTCACATTACATTTGAATTTCCAGTCAATGGTTCCACATTGACTTTGAACCCTCATCAAAACCAAACTCACGCCAATATCATGGTCCGCTACACCGGCGACCTGCCAAAAGACGCAAGCTTGATGTACTCTGGCAAAAAATTCAATTTTGTCGATGGTCGATTAACAGTTCGTGAAGTTAAACCCGGTCAGCATCGATTTCAGATCATCAATGCCAAGGGCGAAACTCTAGCAGAAACTCAATTTCAGTTACTGTAAGGTTTGTACTTCGTCAAAATTGGATAAGTGCAAATGGTTTGTTTTTTCAACAACTTATCTAACAGTTTAAAACCTGTTTTATTAGCGTGAAATTATTTCATTCACGAAATGCTTCGTTGTACTTAACATTTTGCTCCCATACTCCTTTTTGAGAGTTAATAGAAACATCCTTTAAGGAGGAAATATATGTACCGACTGGTAAGTCTGTTGGTTGCAATTCTTTTTGCGTCCAATTTTGCCCAGGCACAAGACGTTCAGTTCTTTCCTGGCGATAATGCCCCGACGACAACCCAACAAATCAAAGTGGCTTTTCCCCAAGCCATGATGAGTGTTAACAACGCATTTTCCGTTGAATGCTTTCCCGAAGTAGCAGGTGACGGTTATTGGGCTGATAACAACACGACTTGGGTTTACAATTTTAATCTGCCCAAAAATGATTGGGGAGAGCCTTTGCCAATGGCCGGGGGAACCACTTGTTCAGTGAATCAGAACGTGGCTTTAACCTCTGTGACTGACAAGGTATTTGCACAAGGATCTTTACAACATAAGTTCTATGTTGAAGGACCTTACTTAAAGAATGTTTGGGTACTGCCTGGTTTTGATCGTAAATTACGTGAAAAGAATCCGGTTCTTTTTCTTTCTTTCACTGGAGATATCGATTTAAATAGTCTTTATGCTGGTGGAACCTTTCTTTTCTATAAGGATCAATCAGTGGCACCAGCGGACAGAATGGCTGTTCAGCCGGTTCCTCAGGCGCAGTCTGATGAATTGTTTGAAGTTTTCAAAAAAGCCAACAATTGGCGTTTTGAAGAGCAACAAATCGAGAAAGACAACACCCGTTGGGCTATCGTAACTTTGAACCAAGACTTGATCCCCGGATCAGCTCTTGAGTTATGGGCCTCCAATATCCGATCAGCATACAATCCTTCTATTCAACCAGAATCTCGCCGTTTCGAAAATATCGAAGTACGCGACGACTTTAAAGTGACTGTTTCATGCTCTCGTGCTGATCAATCGGGACCTTGTCTTCCCGAAAACTCTCCCAACATAAGCTTCAATGCACAAGTTCCTTGGGAAATCGCTAAAAATGTAAAAATAGACTACGTTCCTCAAGGTTCCACAACCGGTGAAACTGTGATGGCGTCTCCAAAACAAGGTGATGTCGCCACTGGTTGGTTGGGTTGGGCTGTTAATCAGATCGACATGGCCATCAACGGAACTGATGCCACGGTGAAAACACTTGATTTCTCACATGTAAAAGTGGCTCCAAACACGCAAGCGCGTGTGATCTTCCCTAGCAACATGGCCGATGTGGATGGTCGTCAATGGAATGAGCCTCTCTATATTCTTGAGTTTGGTTCATACCAAGAGTCGATCCGAATGGCTTCTGGGTTCCGTATTATGGAGCGTCTAGTTCCTGGAAATGACAAATTTCCTGTGATCATTATGAACTTGAATCAAAAAGTGACCGCCAAGTTTTCTGGTACTCAGAAATGGGAGCCGGTGACTGATGTTACAACAATTATTAATATGATGGTGGCTGACGAAGCCAATCAGTACTACTGGCAAGATGACTTTGTTTACCAAAGCCCGATCGAAGCCGCTGGTCTTCCTTCGACTGTTGTTGAAGAGACCTTGCAAGGGAATAAAAACCAACTTCAATTGGTGAACTACAACTACACTACCGATGCTTCGGGCGTTAAGTCTGGAGTTTATGCACTTGAGTTGGCCACCGACCTTATGGGTGACAGTCATCCTCGCTTCACCATGGCCAATGTGACGGACCTCGCGGTTCATATCAAAAAAGGTCAGGAAACCTCATTGGTATGGGTTACCAGCATGAGTTCTGGCGATGTTGTTCCGCAAGCAGCCGTTGAAGTTTACGGGTGTGACAAGGCACAAAAAGTGTCTGGAATGACCAACCAAGACGGACTTTTCACTTTCGCCAACAGTCAGTTGCCGAGTTGTGAGTCAAATGTCAGCGTTCTTCGTGGACAGAAATTCTTTGTCGCTGCAAAAACAGCAACTGACATGGCTGTAGTTGCAAGCAACCAATTCGTTTACGACGCCCAAGCTATGGGTGCTCCCGGAGTAGAGTATTACTACCCAAGCATCACAGAAGGCGAAATCAACTATCACACCGTTATTGGTGTAAATTTGGTGAAGCCCGGTCAAACTGTTCCAGTACAAGTTGTGGCAAATATGCCAACCGCCGCTGGTTTTCAAGCAGTGAACCCTTCTGAGCTGCCAACAACTGTTTATGTGACTTACTCACAAAACAATAAAATTTCTTACAAATTTAACCTGAACTGGCAAAATGGTTCGGCCGATTTCAAATGGTCTGTTCCTAAATCAGCCGAGTTGGGTTCTTACCGTATTGAGCTGAAAGCTGAAGGCGAAAATCATGGACGTGCGATTGGTCAAAGCGACATTGAGGTTTCTGAGTTTAAGATTCCTTTGATGCGTGCAGCTTTGGATCTTCCAGCTGAGCCATTGTTGAAGCCGACTTCTTTGCAAGTGGCCGGAATGGTTCAGTACGCCAATGGCGTGGGTGCTAAAGAGTTGGCTGTTGATTTCAGTTACTACTTTGAGCCTGCTCGCCTAGAGAACACCGAGGACTTTGCTGCTTACAGTTTTGCTCGTGGTAAATTTGATCCTAATTCTGAAACTCAATCCCAAGGCAATGGAGGTCTTCCGACTTCTGAGGCTGTTGCTCAGGTTTCTGAAATGGTCACAGACCAAGATGGAACGGTAGCTATTGATATAGCCAATGAGTTGGCTGCTAACAACCAAACAGTTGCCAATCTTCTTGCTAATGCCACTCGTCCTTACTCAATGGTTGTCCGTATGAAATACCAAGACCAAATGGGTGAGTTCCAAACTCTTTCAGCTTCACGCACAGTTTACAATGCCAGCTCTTATCTTGGTACCAAGGTTGAATCAGGTGCAATGGCCGACGCCGAATTGAAAGTTGTGACGGTTGGGCTCGACGGAAAACCTTACACCAACCTTGCTGATCTTGAGATGAATGTTCTCGAGAAAAAAGCCAATGTGGTCGGTGAAGAGCTTTTTGGTGGATTCATCAAAAACAATATCTCTTTTGAAATTGTAAAAACAGACTGGAAAGCCAGCTGTGTTTCTAATGAGGATGGTTCTGCCAGCTGTAATGTTGGTGAGCTTGATTATGGAAGCTACGTATTTGAAGTGGCTTCAAAAACCACAGGAGACGTGACTTACTCAGCTTTCACAGTTGATCGCACGGGCCAAGTTAATGGTGAGAATGGTGGATACTGGGAAGATGAAGATCCCGCCACTTCACTTCTTATGACAGCCAACCAAGAGACTTACAAAGGTGGAGAGCAAGCGAAGCTGAACTTCGAAAGCCCATTCGCCACTTGTGCCGCTCTTGTTACGGTTGAAAGAGCTGACGTCTATGACTCTTTCGTTGATATGAAGGCTTGTGAAAATGGTTACGTTACCGTACCCGTTGAATCGGCATTGGCGCCAAACGTATTCGTCTCTATCTACTTGGTAAAAGAGCGTGAAGGTGTTGTTTCTCAGGATCAAATGGATCTTGGTAAGCCCACATTCCGTATCGGTTACTCCAATTTGAAAATCGATTGGTCGAACTACGCCGCGGATGTGGAAGTGGCCCTCGACAAGTCAGAGTACAAGCCAGGTGAAACGGCGCAAGTAAGCATTCGGGTGGTTCCACAAGAAGGTCAACTTCTTAACCCAGAAGCTACGTTGATTGTGATCGAGGAAAAAATCCTTGAAATGAAAGACAATAAAACC
>CBDUOS010000096.1:0-13717 GCA_965368905.1 uncultured Bdellovibrionales bacterium
GGTACTCGATTTGATACAGTACCAACCGTTTGGATTTTTAAGACTGATCAATTTTCCACCCAATACGTTGACAGAGGGTTTAATAAAAACCAATTGTGGATCATCGGTAACCTTTTCATCGATGATATCACTTCCTGCACCAAACACACTCACCGAAGAAGATATAGTTTTATAGGTCGGGTTCTTGGAGTTGAAAGGATGTTTCTTCCAATGATTCAAACATTCTCGGACATTTTTATCATACTTACTGTCAGCCATCGCTGAGGCACCCAATAGCAACACTAAAACAAACATAAGCTTCATTGAAATTCTCCTGTTAACGATAATCATGTAAATAATCAATTTGTTCTGGGATCCATGGCTCGGTCTCTCCCTGTACTCCAAAAATTCTATCACCAACTTGTGACTCAACCTTTCCTGGAGTCACCGAAGGTGTGTAGTCACTGGTGATAATTTCCCCCTCTTGCAAGGTGGGTAAAATTCTCTCTAAGGTCTCTTCGGCCAAAATTTTTCTGCGAACCAAATCATCCAAAGACTTCTGCAGTTCGTCTCGCGTGAAACCATAATTGAAATTCAAATCCTGAGCGACACGTAGCACTTGTCCCTCTTTTAGCCGACTGACTTGGAAAAGATCCAAGCTTGTTTGAAACGAATTATAAGTTGGCACAATTCGACGTCCAAACTTAAGATAATATTCTGGGTCCGTATCGACGGCCAAATTGATATAAACCTTTTCTACGGGGTCATGTTCGGGACACTGATCTTGAATATCTAAGATCGTATCAATTTGGGCACGAGTGACCCCAAAGTGTTTAAGTAACTTGATCAGCTGTTTTTCATCCCAACGACGACTGCATATGTCTGAATAAAGAGAATATATTGTGGCATCGGTTTCACTATCATCCCCCCACAAAATTTGACTGATCTCTTTCTGAAACTTTGATCGGAGCTGCATGAGGGCTTGAATTTTAAAACCCACTTGTTGTGTGAGTCGTCGCCAGCGAGCCGGATGAATGTTGCGAAGATTGTCTTTGAAAAAAATACCCTCCGGAACAATTTCATCAATTTCTAATTTCTCTTTGATCTTGATTTCCATCTGTGGCGGCGAAGCCGTTATAAAGAATAATGGAAACCGCACGTCGCTGTGAACAGCCTTCCAGTTTTCCTTTACACAGGAAACCAAGGTTGATGTCCCTGGGACATTTCGTTTCTGAAAAGATTTTTCAAAAGCTGTACGAAACAGTTCGCCTAAAGTATGCCATGAGGTGTCCAAATAGGTTTTATCCAGATCCCAAACATAGATTTCGGCGTGCTGGTCCGATACCGGAGGGCCATAGGAGAAGTAAACGACGTCTCCCAGGATTTCTGATCTTAGTTTCCAATGCTCCATAAACCCCTCAAATTCCTACCAATCTTATCTTCAATCCGGCAAAAGGCCAATTGCGGCTCGGCCCATGACATGGTATGCCCTTGCCATGTTTATAGGCGATAAATCCGAACTTGAAAAACTTAATTTTGAGCCTCGTGGCCACCATTTTAAAATGGCCCGAATTGAGTGGAAGAATGTGGTTTTAAACCCCAAAGGCGGCGAGAGCTATCCTGTGGTGGACCTCTCTGATTGGAAACTGGTCGATTTGCTTTTCGACCTCTTCGGCCCTTTGAGTCTAATTGAAATCTTTGAGCTATTTAAGGCGTGCCTTGAACAGCCACCCCTTGCTGAGGCCCTCGAGCCCCAGGCCTTTATGCTTTTACAGAAACGTCAATGGAACCAACGACTGCAAGATTTGTTTAGCAAGCTACAAGAAACTCCCCAATGTTTTCTGAATTGGGCCCACAACAAACAGTTGGGTCATCGAGAGCTCCAACCCCTGCTATCCTTGAACAATCTTGAAGTGATCTCACCATTGTTGCAACAGTTCCCGCGACAGGGACTGAGCCGCAATGATGGCAAGGTGGTTCTGGATCTTCTCGTGGACTTGGTTTTGATGAAAAAAACTGAGACCGAACTTGAGCCGAAAGAAAATCAAAACTGGTTAGAAACCCTAAAATCATTGCGCAACCCTATGAGTCGTGGAATTCGACCAAAATCAGTCAAAGAGGGCTGGCCTAAGTATGTGCAAGTCGTAAACTTTAGACAAGGTGATCGTGTCTTACAAAAAATGCAAATCACATTTTTGGACCAAGACGACCTTCACGGAAAACTGCAGCGTCTGTCTTTGCGGGAGACTCAAAAGTGATCAGCCATTGGCAGGAAAAATTTGATCGCGTTCTCATCGATGAAAAGGTTAAAAACAGCCCAACAGCTTTGCGCTTTTTTGAAGTCTTTGCCGATAAATGTGATGTGATTCATGGGCCACCCCAGGACATTGAAAAAGGTGATCTCTCGGCAAAGCAGTTTGCACAAAGCAAAAGACAAATTTATGTCACAGAATTTAAAGGTCAGTTTTTTAAAAAATGCCCTGGCTATCACAAGGGTATGGCCTGTTGTAATTACTTTGTTTTAAACCTGGGGTTCCAGTGTGACATGGACTGCTCCTATTGCTACTTGCAGTCGTTCATAAACTCAAACTATCTCACTGTTTACACCAACATCGACGAAGCACTGGCCGAGCTAGCCTCCTTTGAAAATTTGAAGGATCAACCGGTTCGCGTCGGAACAGGTGAAGTGATTGATAGTCTCAGTATGGACCCCATAACACTGTACTCGCGCCAACTGATTGAGTTCTTCAAAGAATATCCCAAATGGCACTTGGAGTTTAAAACCAAATCGAATCGAGTCGAACAGTTTCTAGATTGCGACCATATCGGCAATGTCATTGTGAGTTGGTCGATCAACCCCCCCGAGATCATTGCCAGCGAAGAGCACGGAACAGCCAATTTTGCAGAACGAATGACGGCAGCCGAGAAATGCCGTGACAAGGGTTTTAGAATCTCTTTTCATATTGATCCCATGATTTGGCATCCTGAGTGGAAAGAGAGTTATGGTTTCTTAGTCGATGAAATTTGTAAACGCTTTAACCCTAAAGATATTCCAGTCATGTCAGTTGGAGCCTTGAGATTTCAACCAGAACAGAAAAATATGATGCGTGAACGATTCGGAATGAACAGCTATGTGACCCAAGCCGAAACCTTCCGAGGTCAAGATGGAAAACTTCGCTATGATTATGACTTGCGTAAGTCCATGTTTGATTTCGTTCTCAATCGATTCAAAAATAACAACCCCCTCTGGAAAATCTTTATGTGCATGGAAACACCCGAGACTTGGGTCGATACCTTTGGGCACACCCCCTACAAAGAAGAACCTCTGAAAGAGCTTTTTCAACCCATTCGTTAACATAATTCGTAGGGCACCTAGACGAAGGTAAAAAAGTTCAACAGATGATCTGTCTCATTTTGAGACAAGCCCATGAAAAATTAACTCCTGACCCCAAAAAGCCGATAAGTTTTGATAAGATAGGTTTATCTCTGAGGGGGAAAATCATGAACAAGAAAGCCTTACTTGCTGTTGTAACATTCGTCATCGGACTAGGCGTTTCAGTCACTTTTCAAAACTGTGGAGGCAGCTCTCTGCAAGCCAACAATTCAGAAAATGGTGATGGCTTCAATGTTGAAGTTTTAGATGATAAGAACGGAGAGGGCGATGGCGGAACAACCGTTGGAGAAAATGGTGAGTTCTCTTTCAATCTTAATCAAGGTGACAACATCTTTTACACCAACGGTGGTGGACTCTCATTGAATCTTTCGACTGTTCGTTATTTAAGAAAAGTTCACTATGCTTTGCTCGAAAGCCATATTTACGAACAAAGAGGAACAACCTTTCCAAGGGATTTGCCAACCGCTTATTGCGCCAACTCTGCTCTCCCCCACTGTGCTCATACAACAACAGCACCTTGTGTTGGGCTGGGTTGCTTCAAGTCGGATGTTCCAGTTCGCTGTCACTGGCAGAAGCGAACCAGTACTGCTGATGGAAATCGCATTAAGGCGGCCCTTGAAGCGATTAACTTCGTCAATCGAGTCGTAACCCCCAACGAACCCATGATTGCTGACTGTAACAACCCACTTCTTTACTTTTATAGTGTCGGTAAGACATTGGATCTTTCGTTGGCAGACAAAGCTTGTGTACCAGACGGCATGTACTACGCACTTGATAGTTCTGGGGATGATGTACAAACAATTTTTGATACCGAACTAACAGATATTGCTGCCCTGACTAATAACCAAGGAGACCCTGAATACTGTAACAAATACTCAGCCTATGCTTGGGATACTTCTAAAGCGACTTACAGTTCACGCTCAGGATTTACCACTCCTGAAAATGCCTACCAGTACGATGTGGAGTTCGAGGCTCGTGTGATTCAAGTTGATGACAAGGATGTGTTGGCTGGCATGGCCAACCTTGTTTTCCGCGAACCCCAGTCTCGCGGTGGTGACGGCAACACTTACTGCGCTGACAATGTTCCCGTACAGCCGCAAGAGATTGATGCGATTTTTCCTGGAACCGAAATGGACTCCAACGAAGATGGGTTGATTTATGAAGTGATGCGAACCCAAGCTGTGATTGCCGATGCTTCCACTGCTGAAATCACCTATGAGGACCCTGTGGATGGTGGTTCTGTTTGGCGCTTATTTCTCGATCGCGGAACGGCATTAACTCACTCGGGTGGAGCCATTCTTGATGCTGATCAAGGCGACGCCATTCGTAATGTCATGGAAACTGTGTTGGTCAACCGAGCCAAAACCAGTGGCCTGGCACAACCCTGCCCGCCAGCAAACTAAAGCTCTTTAGGGAATGCGATCCAAGCCTCAGACCGAGGAAAATTTTTGGGTCGCTTTTCACACAAACCCTTATAATTCAAAAATGCCGTGTAGGCACAGATAAAGGAATCAAAGGCAAACGAATCTTTGACCATAAGTTTGAAGTCTCTGTGATAAATAAAACTCAAACCTTCTTCACTCCACTGATCAAGAAACTTTTGTCGAACAGAGGGACCACGAGCCAATTGTTTGTAAAGCAACAATTGATTTTTCTTAAACCCCATATTCTGACCCAAACGCCATACACTGAGTCTCGGCAAAACCTCTAAAACTTTACCATGGGAAATTCGTCGTTTTAGGTACATGGCTCGACTGCCTAATGGCGCACGGTTACTACCAAAGGCATGATCCGGGGCCACTTCATCAGAGATTTCTGTGTTAATATATTGCTCCACACAGCGTTCAGTATAAGGTGTAAAAATCTTATTGGGTCTTTTCTTAGGAGAACGTTTTTTATAATTGCGCCACATCCATTTAATTTCAGGCTCGTTGCACTTCTCATGACCGGGACATTTCAATCGGCAACGCAGACACTTTGGAAAAACCAATGGAGCGTCAATTCCCACGCTATGAACAGAAGGCCCCAGTTTGTCTAAAGTTCGAATGATTTGAGTGTCAGAAGAGATTTTTAGCGACTCTTCAATGCCATCGTGAAGTTCAGCCAAAAACAGCTTCTTTTCTTTCACAAAATATTCAAGAATGCAGAGACAAGTCTTACGCCCCTTCCCACCACCTAGAGTTAAGCCAGCAAACTTTATGACCTTAAAAGGTTTGCGTCGAGAACTCATACCAGGCGCACATCCAGGTGCTTGAACCCAGCCTCGCTACAGGCTTCGATGATAGAGTCTCTATCATTAGGAGACGACCATACAAAAACGCAACCACCACCACCGGCGCCACAAATATTAATAGCTTCTGCGCCATGTTCATAGGCCACAGCAGCAAGCTCCTCTATCTCAGGTGAAGAAAAGCTATCCGCCAGCTTCATGCGAGCCGAAAATTCCTTTTTAAAGAGAGTGGGCAACTGTTGCCAATCTTTTTCAATGACCACTTGTTTGGTGGCATCGGCAACTTCACGGATTTCATTCAATGCGGCGAGAGTATTCTTATCACCATCGACGAACTTTTTGATAACCTGCCAATTATTAATTCCCGAATGGTGAGAACGACCCGTAAAGAAGATTGAAATGTTTTTATTGATATCTAAATCTTCAATGGCTATTCGCTGCACTTCTGGCAAGCCGAACTTATAGTCGATGATATTAAAGCCACCACGCAACGGAGGAAAATAATCTTGCGTTCCGGTGGGCATTTTTAATATCTTGGCTTCTATTCCAGAACAGATCCGAACCGTTTCATACTCATCAACCTCGGTGCCAGTCAGTTCACAAAAGGCTTTAAAAATTGAGATGGAAAGACTGGAGCTTCCTCCCAGACCACCACCCATAGGTGAATCACTTTGCGCCGATAGATTGAATCCAAACTCAGGGCTCCAATATTCCACATGCTCCCGAAAAAACAGAAAGTCCGGTTGATCTGAGGCAAGGCATTCTTCTAAGTTTGCAAACTCATAGGTCTTTCCGGTCTCACGAGAATGAATCATGATCTGACTGTCATCACGTTTCGAAAGCCTGCAAGTTGTGTAGATATCAATAGCCACATTGATTGTGGTTACTGGATTTAGTAATGCATTGATCGGCCAACAGTCGAGTGTGCCTCCGGCAAAATCAATACGAGTGGGAGATTGAACGAGTACTTCATTTTTGATCACTTTTAAACACCTTTTCTATTTCATAACCCAATGATTTTAACGAATAAGGATTCACTTGGGCAAAAATATTAAACTTTTTAACCCAAACTTTTTCCATAGACTTATTAAACTGAAAAATTATGTTACCTTTGTCGGATTCTACAGAAAGTCGCCAATAGGGTTTGAAGTTCTTTGGTTCACCAAACTCTAAGTCTTGCAAACCAAACTCTTTCACTCTCTTGAAAAACCACAGACCATTGGCTTTGGGGATTTCAATAGAACGGTTCCGCCAGCTAAAACGAACATTGCCTCCATCGGCAGGCTCCACTTTCCACTCCACCAGATCACCTTTTCTCAGGGTCATCTGTTTTACAATAGCACCAGGAATTGGTAAATTGGGATGATAAAATTGCCTAATTGGATAGTAAAGAAACTGGGCCCACACATTATGAACAACGAAAACTTCTTTGCTGTCTTGGTCCAATAAATAAATGGTTTCAGCCGGCCCCTCGGTCCCTCCGACTCGAATGCGCGTCTCTAATCCATTGGAGTGCCGTAGACGATAAAAAGCCTTTCCGGGTGTCAATCCAAATCGATCTTCCTGCAGCGGAAAATGATGGTTCGAAACCGTATCGTTCATGATTCGAAAACTCTTTTCAATATACTCTTGATTGGCTAGATACTCTCTTGGTGAAGTCACCCACCAAACGCCCTGACGTTTTTCCAACTGCACTTCAAACTCATCAGTGGTGAGGTGGAACTCTATAAGGTCTTGCGGAAATTGCTCGTCAAACAACTGAACCTTTTTTGTGCTCTCTTCGCGCTCTGGTTTAACTATAAAAAACCAAGAATAGGATCCAAGACCAAGCAATAGAATCAACAAAACGCCAATAAACTTTGGACTTTTCAAAAAAATCTCCGCAATTTAAAGAACAATCCCACTATAAAAAACAAGGCACAGTAAGGTAAAAGAAAAAACAAAAAGTAAAGTTTCATTTGAGTTTCTGTCATAATCAGATAGGTCGTTTCAGGTTGAGGAATACGCATCCGCAAAAGATCTTCGTCTTGTGATAGATAAGTGATGATTCCCAGAAGAAAACCGAAATTACTGGGATGAGCATAGAATTGGTTGGTCAAGAAATCACTGTCTGCCACAACTACCATACGAAATGGAGAGTCATTTATTCCTTCGGAAATCGCTGCAGCCACTTGCCTCCCTTTTTTTAGAACCGGACTGTCAGGGCTCACATCCTCCCGCCCGATATTGGTGGGAATATGTTCCAAAATTGGTGAAACTTTGTAGCGATCACTTGATTCGTCCAATGTCAGGGTAGAAGAAATGAAGAGCATAGGATTTTCACCTTCAACTAGAGACTGAGCAATAGCGTGCTCCAACTCTCCCTTGTGAGTTAAAACTAAAAGATCAGACTGTCCCGATTGGGCAGCGGCAGAAAACACAAAGCTGTTATCAAACTGAATTCCAAATTCTTTTAAGAAAGGAGCAAGGTTATGGTCCTCTCCAGGGTCGACTGCAACCAACACAGCGCCCCCCTGTCGCAAAAATTTTCGCAAAGTGGAATGCTCTTTTATAGTCAGCGGCTTCCGAGGTCCAACCAGAACCAACATCGCAACGTCATCCGGGAGGGATTGAAGTTGATCTAAATTTTCAACCTTATAGTGCAATCTTTCTAATTGCTCGGTCACACCGCTCAAACCAAAGGTCGACTGATCATCCAATTTTCGCTCGTCGTGACTGGACGCAAAATAGATCTTTTTTGGCTTCTTGGTTATTTTTAAAATAGCATTAGTGACCGACGATTCGGTTAAATTAGCAACTCGTCCGATCCGCCCTTTAAACTCCACGAATAAAGTCGACTCTTCGTTTCCTGTTTTAAATTTCTTGGCCAAGGCAGGCTCTTTAAAGATCGAATGACTTTGGTACTTAACTCGACTGTTTTGATTTAAAAAGGGCTGTAAAAATTCTCGAACTTTTGGCTCGTATCCTCGTACCGTGGCATTATCCACATGAAAGTAATTAAACGTCAGGTCTTCGGGCAAGGCTTTCAAAAGTGACTGGGTGAGTTCAGACAGGCTGTGTATCTTATTCTCGGTCATGTCAGCCGTATAATTCTTTTTATAAAAAATAAAGTTGAGCACAAACAAGATAGCCATCACTAAAGCTAATGCGATGAAGCTTCGAATCAGAAAATGCAAAGATTCGGACTTCAATAAAGTTTTTAAAAAACGAAGGTTGATAGCTAGCGCAAAAAGTAAAAAGAAAACACCGAAACCAAGGCCCCAGCCAATAAAAGGAATCCAGCCTGTTAGAGACAAACGAAACCCTAGGGTCACCAAAAAACAGAATAGAGATAAAATGAGGGATATCTTACCGAGGGTATTCAAACTATCTCCACCTATGATACTCAATCACTCTTTCGGTGATTAAAGCAAAGATTGCTGACATTGATACAAAGTAGAAAAGTGACGAGAAGCTAAACAGCCCCCTCCGAAAGTTCCCAAAATGCTGATCAAACGTGAGAAATCGAAAGAACTCTTGTAAACCAATAGAACTGGTCAATTCAGCTCCGATACCGAGCAAAAGAAGACTGAGATTTAATACCAAAGAAAAAACCACACAGACAATCAAAGACTCGGTGAGAGATGAAGCAAACAGTCCAGCAGTCATATAGATACACAGCAGCAAGAAAAGCCCGAAGTAACTATAAAAGAACAACCCCAATGGGATTTTCATATAAATCAACAATGACAACGGAAAGACCATAGAAAACAAAAGTAGAACGGCCAAGATCGCAGCTCCAACCAACCATTTTGCTAAAACAATCTGCCAAGATGCTATCGGTCCCGAGAGCAATATAGGAAATGTCTTCATTTTTTTTTCTTCCGCAAAAAAACGAATGCTCAATGCGGATAAAATAAAAATAAGAACGTAGTGAACAACGACCAAGAAAGACGAGATCAGATTGTGATGAACATTTAATCCCGCCTTGGCTGTTTTCAAAGACATTTGATAGGATTGATTGGAAAACTGGTAAACCTCAACAGCAAAGAACAAACCCCAAAGGCAACAACACAAACCTGCCAAAGTATAGAACATAGGACTGGTAAAGAATCCTTTCAGATCTTTCTTTACAATGGCCCAAACCGGCATCATCACCTTGTCACCTCGATAAAGACTTCTTCCAAGTTTTCTTTTTTGTAGTGATCAATCAACTCGTTAATGGGTCCCTGGGCTCTCACTTCTCCTTTATGCAAAATCACCACATCGTCACAAACCTCTTGCACCTCAGATAAAATATGGGTGGATAGGATAATGATGTGGTCTTTTTTCAATCCCTTGATGATGTTACGAAGCTCATAAACTTGATGGGGGTCCAATCCCACCGAAGGTTCATCGAGTATCAGAATCGATGGATTTCCCAAAAGAGTCTGTCCGATCCCAACTCTCTGCTTGAAACCTTTTGACAAAACTCGAATCGGCTTAAAAGCCACTTCTTGTAAACTCATTTTCTCAATGGACCGGTCAATCTCTTCTGATCTTTTTGCTTTAGGTATACTTCTTAGACCGCAAACAAAATTGAAAAAGTCATACACTTTAAGTTCTTCATAAAGTGGTGGTGTTTCAGGCAAATACCCAATCTGTCTTTTGGCTTCCACAGGATGAGACATGACGTTCTGGTCATTGATGAGCACTTCTCCCTCGGTGGAGCACAACAACCCAGTCATAATTTTCATGGTGGTTGATTTTCCCGCTCCATTTGGACCCAACAGGCCCAACGTGCGTTTATCGCTGACAGACCAATTGTTGTCCTTAATGGCCCATTGGTCTCCAAATCTTTTGCTCAGTGATTTAATTTCGATCATTCGCTCACCTTGATAGGTAATACTTTTTCATGGGAATAGGTGACTTGTCCAGCCTTGGCACCCTTGATGGGTCGCACATATCGGCATTCTGCATAGATCACTTCAAACTGTCCAGAGGCTCCCTTGGGCAAGGATTGTCGAACTACCGCCAAAGCGGCCTTACTGAGACTATCTTGACTGACTTTTTGCCCCTTGTTTCTCTCGACGATTCCATAGGCTCCAGGGAAATCTTTGATATGCAGCCAGAGGTACCACGGCTTTGCTTTTCGCAAAAGCTGCAAGTTTTCCTTGCCTGATTTCCCTACAAAAAAGCGACCCTCTGCTAGGGGTATGGTTCGCCCCTTTAAGTTAGCCACATTCAGTAAGCTCGGTGGAGACTTCTTTTGCCCTATAATCACCTTGCCCGCCTCAATTTTCTCTATCTCTTCTGCCAACACCTGTAATCGATCTTCAGTGCCTTGAATTTTGTTCTGATTTTTCTTGGCCTGCTTAAAGCAGTTCTCAATATTCCAGGCGAGGCTTTCTCGGGGGTCTATACGCTCCACCCACTCTTTTGGCACTGTTTCGAGATCTTGGTGCTCCTTTAACCACTCACCCAAAGCCTGCCAAGGAGAGTCTTTGAGTTCCGCCAAATGTTGCTGCATTTTCTGCAAACCGGATGTCTTCTTTTTTAAAAGTTTTTTCGAGGAGGGGGATTCTGACTTTCCACTTCTTACATCGTGGGCTTTCAACCAGTGTTGCAAAAAACTATCACGTGACCGAGGTTCACGATTCAAGGCTTCTTTAGCCGATTCCTCCTGTTCGGGCAAATCTTGCGGTTTGTTGGCGTAGATGGTCTTGCCATTGGCCTGAATTTCGATATTCACTCGACCAGGAATCAGTACAAAACGAAAATGACAACTACCTTGCAAGTTGATTTGTATAACCCTTCCCAATGATTTTTCCCGTTCGACCGAAATCCATTCTCTACCCAGACAGTGAGTTTTAACAAAGAGACTCAACGGTTTTTTTTGATTGGTAACCAACGGAATTCTTTCTTCGGTGGAAAACACAAACGGAACTCCAGGGGACATAGAAAGAGTGACCCATACCATACGATCGCCATTGAACCATTGGGTTTGCAAGACCTTTTCATCGTAACGAAACTGGCGGAGCTCAAACCCCTTCAGTGACTGTGCCGCTAGCACCCATTGATCCAACTCCTGTTCGGTCATGGTTTTCATAGAAAAACCCCCTATTGCTAAGAGTAATCGAGTTTTTCAATAAAAAAAAGACGGGCTGTGCGAGCCCGTCTTAGAGAGACATTAAAATTTATTATTCTATTATAGTGCGGTTCCCCACCAGAAAAGGTTGTCATCATCTGAATCGTCATCAGCACCGGTCGTGAAGGGAAGGTCATCATCTGATCCATCACCTGTGGTGAAAGAAAGATCGCTTCCTGACCCGTTACCAAAAAGATCATCATCGATACTTCCGTTTCCAGAAAGGCCTTCACCCAATTGAGACTCAGCATCTGACAACAAGCACTGCTCGAGGTACCAAGCCACGGTGGCCTCTGTGTAGAAGTTATCAAGGTTATTGCGACGTGTGGTGTACTCATAAACTCGCATACGGCCACCCAAGTCACTGGTCACCATGCCCTCATCTTTCATTCCGTAATGAACGACAGCATTAACACCGGTTGGATCGATACTACGTACAGTCACCACGGATTCTCCACACTCAGAGTCTGTACAGGCAAGTAAGAATTCGTGTGTATTCATCGAATTTCTACCCAATGAGACTGTTTCACCTGATTGCAAAGCCTCTTGATCAACCATTGAACTGGCGACTAATTCCTCATTGGAGTCACAACCAAAAAGAAGTCGAACGCGATATGTGACATCCATGTTTCCGTTGCCAAGATCGACTTCGGTACGAGTCATGGATAATGCTTCAATCTGACCAGCCAATGAAGCATTGGCAGCATTGCCTGTTTCAGCAACTTCTTCAGCGAACTCTTCAACGACTTGCTCATCAACTGCGGGAGCCGTGACTCCTGGCGTGATATCGTCTTCGCCACGTTGAATCTGTTCATGGTTTTCTTGTGACAACAGTTTGCTTCCTTTAAAACCTTCTCCACACGCTGTGAGCATGGCAAAAGAAAGTGTTGCCGTGATTGCTATTAAGATATTTACGTTCTTCATTTGTCTCTCCTTATAATAATATCCACTCTTACCGGTGCAAGGAGAGTACCAAAATGAGACATATTTTCTTCTGTAATTACAATAATTTAGGGTTTTTGCCTATCTGAGAAACATGCAAAAATCACAGATTGTCACCGCTCTGATTAAATATTTGTCACCAATAATTAAACATTCAAAATATGACACTCATGAAGATATTGCAGACCCAAGAGACAAAGCCCATTTTATTTCAAGTAAAATGATATTATCAGGCTCAAATCGCAATTAAATTTAGGAGTTTCTATGAGAGCACTTTTTCTTATTGCCGTGACTGTCTTTTGTTCCCTGCCCGCTATGGCCGAAATGGTCAGTTCGTCACAAGATGTTGGTAACTGCAAACAGTACAAATTATGCATCCACATTAGTAAAAGAACCCAGAGAATGGTTGTTTGGATGAACTATGGAGACGGCGCTTTTGCCATTGGTTCCGGGACCTCTTTTGAAGAAGGTGGCCTCGAAGGCGAGCGTGGAGCCAGGATCTCTACAGCCCGTGGAGGAAAGGGCCCCACCCCTGTTGGTACATTTAAAGTCGAAGAAATTGCTCACTCAAATAGAACTTCATCACTCTATACAGGCGCCGCTCTCTACTATGCCATGCAAATTCAAGGGAATATTTTTGTTCACGCCACCTCATCCAGAAACTATCGCCACCTTGGATCAAGAGCGTCGGCCGGTTGCATTCGAACCACTTTGGACGTTGCCGAGTTGCTGAATTCACTGATGCTAGAGATTGCCGCCAATGCTGATGGTGATCGCTCTATTTCTGCAGAGGAAAGCGCTATGGCCGGCCCATTACTTGGACGCGGACGGGTTCTTGCCGAAAGAGGAAGGGATCAGATTCGAGTGGTTGTAACTTCCCACTAAAAATTCTCTTATATCAGTTAATTGTTTCACAAAAGGTCCGAGAGGACCTTTTTTTGTTTCCTTCAAACGTCAAAAACTTCGACATGCCAGAAAGTTTTTCATAAATATAAATTTTTTAACATTATTTCAGTGATCGACGTTAAGATGCGGGAAACATTTCGCTCGGCAATGTGAGTGGTTA
>CBDUOS010000097.1:0-13454 GCA_965368905.1 uncultured Bdellovibrionales bacterium
ACATAGACACTTTACCGCCAAATTTCTTAACCGCTTCAAGCTCTTCGATTTCCTCTTTGATGGACTTGGGGTCCATTTCGGCAATCTGTTCTTCCGATCGACTCAATAGTCCTTTGACAGCGTCACCAATGCTCGATCCCACTCCTGAAAGAAGGTCTCCACTCAATCCATTGAGGTTGTTATCAGCTTCTCCGTCATCGACCATACCTACGACACCGAACCAGCCCCAACGGAACTTGCCTGCGAGGATGTCACCAGCGGTTGATTCCAAACGAACTCTTTTAAGGCGATCGTGGAAACGCAACCAAACAAAGGTGTTTTCGTTAAACTGTTGAATATTATCGGGCTTGGGTTCTACGTACTCATCTTGCGAGCTAAAAGAGTAGCCCACCTTGATTGTATCGACGTATCTTTCGACAGGACCGACTAACCAATTGGGGAACACGAAGGGGCCAAGATAAGACAGCTGTCGAGCCAAACGAAGGTTTTTTCCAGGGATGGAAATCGAGGGTCCGTGACTTAAGACTTGGTGTGATTTTACAATGTTACGGCCAAACACCATCCCGATGGTGGGCTTGACATAAGTGCTTTTAAACTTTCCGTCTTGTCCGGTTTTGGCGTCGATGGAAGGAATGACAACAAAACGGGTTTCCAAACGGATGCGATTGTAGTCATACAAGAAAGATTCGTCTTCCGCAGGAGCCAGCAAAGAGCTAAGAATGTCGGAATGTTGATCAGTACTGTCCTCTGGAAGAGAAACATACTCAGCGGGGCCAGAGAGGGTGCCATCAGCATTCATTACAAATTCGACTTTTTGTGGGATCAAGACCCAACCGAGAAAAATTGAACCACCCGGCTTTGGGATAAACTCTTTTAACATTTTAGGAACAAAAGGAATCTTGGCGATGTCACCATTAAAGGGGACAGTCACACCCACCATATAAGCCGAAGGCATTTGGACCGGAGTGTTGGCTCCGCCAACGATCGGAACAAAGTTGGGGATGTTGACACCGTCAACTTGACCATCAAGGGCCTCGTTTTGCCGGATCAAGGAGTTCATCTCATTCACCATTTTGTCGGCGTCAAAGCGAGCCTGCAAAAGTTTGTGGGCTTCTGGCACTGTGACGGCGTTACGAATCGCCCAGTTGTCGATTGTGATTCTTTCGGCGCTTCCTAATCCAAGGTAGGCGGCTTCTATAAGAAGTTTGTTGAAAAGCTCAGAGTTGTCTCCAAGAAAGTTTCTGTAGTTTGAACGACACTCTAGGCGGTCACCCAGCTCTCCCACGCGAACCCATTGGCAAGCTTGACCAATAGAGGGAAGAAGGAATCCGACAGCGAGAATCGCGGCTGCTAGTTTATTTTTGATAGTCATATGCACTCCATGTTGTTTAGTTATTACAAAATTCTTCATAAGCATCGTTGTTGGCTCTTACTATGGAATTGACGAGGGCAGAATAACCATCGGCCTCTTCCAAGTTTTGTCCCTGATCCTGACCGTCAATTCGCATTGTCATGCGTTCATTGATTTGTTGGATCAAGTTTTCAATATGAGCCGCTCGTTGGTTTCTCTCTTCCACAAACTGTGAGCGGGCACTGGTGGCCGCCAAGATTCCCTGGCGCACCATCAAGACAATTCCAAGCCCCTGCATCCCTCGGCGGAAAATGCGTTGGCGAAGTTTCGTTGGTTTGTAGACATGGGTGGATTGGTACCAGACGCTAAGACCAACCAGACCAAGAAAGAGTTGGTCAATGCTGCTGATCGCGGATGAGATGATCGGGTCCCATTTCATACTACTGGCGTATTCTTCTAGGTGAAAGCTGATGCGCGAGGCAAAGAACTCGGTGGGGTGTTCCAGGTCAAACTCAGGAGCTGACTCAGATGCGGATTCTTCGATGTCAGCCAGTGGCATCCAGAAGTCTCCCAACCTTTCGGTATTCATACAGTCCAGTTGAGCTTCGTCGGGCTCGGGGCGATCTTCGCGAATTTCGGCTTTTGCACATTGAATGAAACTAAAAAGGACCTCTTGAGTTTCGGGGATTCGAACGGTGACAAGGACAATCTCTTTTTTAATTTTAGCCTTCCAGAACATCACAAGCGGGGTGGCTGCGTACTGGGGGTTGAGTTCAGCAAGGTCTTCGGTGGTGACGCAGCGACCGTTCCATCGCCCCCAACTGGCTCCTGGAACCATCATCAAACAAAGTAAAACAGTCATCCATTTTTTTGTGAACAATCCAGATCTCCTCAGTCAGTGAGCGGCCACTATAGTGGTGTCTCCTCAGATCAGGAAATTGATTCCGTCAGGGTGTAAAAAGGTGAGGTTGTTTTTTTAATTGGTGGTCTGAGACTCAATGGCTTGCGATAAGCGACCGTAAGCCTCAGTTGCCATTTGAAAATTTTTCCCAGAATTGTCATTTGAGTTGTGATCGGGGTGCCAGTTTTTAGCTAACTTCCGGTACTCTTTTTTTAACTTATCTAGAGAGAGTTGGGCGGGATCGAGGTCCGCGCCCAAGGTCTGGAGGGCGATCAAGTCCGAAGTAAACTCCAGACCCAACTGTCCAATTTTGTAGGTGGGATCGGGCTGTGGTGGAGTCTTTTTTGCGGCCGGAGCCGTCTTCTTTTTTGCAGGTTTTCGAGGGTAAGCCGGTGGGATTTCTGTCGGGGAGAAGGTGCGTTGGTTGGTGAAAACTTGGTATTTCCAAGAGGGAAATTCCACTTTTTGCGAGGGAAATGGCTTGGTTTTCATCGATAGTTCGGGGGTGAAACCCAGTTTTTCCTGTAAAATTTGAGCAAATTCCCTCTGTAGAGCCATATCTTTCTATCGGATGATGCGGTTTTTCCTTAATGGGAATAATTTGCCGATACTCCAGAGGGAACAGGAAAAAACCTCCAGGATAGCGCGTGCGGCAAACTCCTCAAAAGAGGCCACTGTGGCTGAGACTGACCCTTTTTCAGAGGGCGAGGCAGGGATAAAGTGTGTCTTTTTTCTTTGCGTGGAAGGGCGCTCACAGAGGGGGTTTTGTGCCTTTTCAGAGGGGGATTTTCGATTTTCGATTTTTTTTTGTTTGACTCGAATACAAGATAACTATGAACTGTAGGGGTGGAGACAAATTAACAAACCACTTAGCAACGGGGGAACCATGGCAAAACGAAAGAAAAAAGCCACTCGCAAGAAAGCAACGAAGAAGAAGACAACTAAGAGAAAGACGGCCAAGAAAAAGACCGCAAAAAAGAAGACGAAAAAGAAAGCTGCTAAGAAGAAAACAGCTAAGAAAAAGACAGCTAAAAAAGCTAAGAAAAAAGCGACTAAAAAGAAAACAGCTAAGAAAAAGACAGCTAAAAAAGCCGCTAAAAAGAAGACTAAAGCTAAGAAGAAAAAGACGAAGACTAAAAGAAAGCCTAATGCTGCTTTTATGAAGCCTTTGACTCCAAGTGCTGAGTTGGCTGCAGTTGTTGGTAGCAAACCTCTTCCAAGAACTCAGGTTGTTAAAAAGCTTTGGGTTTATATCAAGAAGAACGGTTTGCAAGATGCTAAAAACAGAAGAAACATCAATGCGGATGCCAATTTGAAAAAAGTATTCGGTAAGAACACTGTTTCAATGTTTGAAATGACCAAATTGGTAAGCAAGCACTTGAAATAAGTGCTGCTACAGCTTGCGAATAAAGAGGGAGCCCAAGGCTCCCTTTTTTATTGCAATTTCCTCTCACTTGGTCAAAATTGAGCGCAGGATAAAAAGAGCTGGGGAATTAACCCCAATAGCCTAGGACAATTGGACTTTTGGTATGACAATAAAGACTGCTAGCGATATCAAATCCATGGAAAAAGTCTGCCAACTTGCGGCTCAGACGCTCCAGCATGTGGCCCAATTTGTTAAGCCCGGGGTGACCACAAATGAGCTGGATCAAATCGTTTATGATTACACTTTATCTAATGAGGCCAAGCCAGCCCCTCTCAATTACAATGGATTTCCCAAGTCGATTTGCACCTCGGTGAATTATTGTATCTGCCATGGTGTGCCGGACGACACCCCATTGCAGGATGGAGATATCGTCAATGTGGATGTGACCAGCTACAAGTATGGTTTCCACGGTGACACGTCGGCGACCTTTTTTGTGGGCGAGGTGAGTGAACGTGCCAAAGAGATCACAGAGGTGGCCGAGCAGGCTATGCACAAGGGGATCGAGGCGATTCGACCGACAGGCTCGGTTGGAGACATTGGTTTTGCCATCAACAAGTATGTGACGCGCAAGGGTTACTTTGCGGTCAGAGAGATCGGTGGCCATGGAATTGGACGTGAGTTCCACGAGGACCCTTTCGTGCCTTCTTTCGGTCGCAAAGGCAAGGGTGAGCGTTTGAAACCGTTTGGGACAATCACAGTAGAGCCGATGGTCAACGAGAACAACAAGCCTATTGTAGAGTTGCCGATTCCCAATTCAACGATTCGTTATTACGAAACACAAGACAGAACCCTGTCTGCCCAATTTGAGCACACTGTGCTGATAACAGACACGGGATACGAGATTTTGACTCTTTCTTAAATGGTTAAAAAGTTCGTTCAAATCCCCTTAAACACTTGACCCTTCTGGGAACTGCTGTTTGACTGTGTTGTATTTTTTTTCAAAAGGATGAGGTGAATGATGATAGGAGAGACTATGTCTGGAACAACAAACACGCCCAAAACGACGACTGGGACAGCTGACTTTAAAGTATGTAAAGCGGCAATGGATGACCCCAAGGTGTTTGCCGAAATGGCTCGTTGGGGACGTGAAGAAATCAATATTGCAGAACAAGAAATGCCCGGATTGATGGCTCTACGCTCTGAGTATGGAGACAGCCAACCTTTAAAAGGTGCCAAAATTACCGGTTGCTTGCATATGACAATTCAAACGGCCGTGCTCATTGAAACACTGACTCACCTTGGAGCGGAAGTGCGTTGGTCTTCGTGCAATATTTTCTCGACACAGGATCATGCGGCTGTAGCTATGGCCGCCGCGGGTATTCCGGTTTTTGCTTGGAAAGGTGAGACCGACGAAGAGTATGATTGGTGTATTGAGCAAACCATCAGAGGTTGGGGAGACGACGGTTTCAACTTGATCTTGGATGATGGCGGTGACTTGACTCTTATGATGCACAAACCAGAAAACGCGTCATTGATGGAAAAAGTTATTGGAATCTCTGAAGAGACCACAACTGGTGTTCACAACTTGGAAAAAATGTTGAAAGACGGGAAACTTAAAGTTCCTGCTATTAACGTGAACGACTCTGTAACTAAATCAAAGTTTGATAATCTTTATGGTTGTCGTGAGTCTTTGGCGGATGGGATCAAGCGAGCCACCGATGTGATGTTGGCTGGTAAAATTGTGGTTGTTGCTGGTTACGGTGATGTTGGTAAGGGTTGTGCCCATTCTATGAAGTCCTACGGATCACGTGTGATTGTGACTGAGATCGATCCAATTTGCGCCCTACAAGCTGCAATGGAAGGTTTTGAAGTTACCACTATGGAAGAAGTGGCTTCGAAAGCCGATGTATTTGTTACTACGACAGGGTGTTGTGACATCATCACTGACAAGCACTTTAATGCTATGAAAAGCGGTGCCATCGTTTGTAACATTGGACACTTCGATATCGAAATCGATATGGCTTGGTTGAACAAGAATACCGAGATGCGTGAAGTAAAACCACAAGTCGATATTCATCGTTTTAGCGATGGTCGTGAAATTATCGTCTTGGCCAAAGGTCGTTTGGTAAACTTAGGCTGTGCAACTGGTCACCCTTCATTTGTGATGAGTAACTCATTCACCAACCAAGTGTTGGCGCAAATGGACCTTTTCCAGAATGGCGGCAAATACCAAGATGTGGGTGTTTACATGCTTCCGAAAGAGTTGGATGAAAAAGTAGCCCTTCTTCACTTGGATAGAATTGGAGTTAAAATCACGACTCTTTCTGACAAGCAGGCCGGCTATCTTGGTTTGGATAAGAAAGGTCCTTTCAAGCCAGGACACTATCGTTACTAAAAATCCAATTTCTATTGGATAAATAAAAAAAGGGAGCCAGAGGCTCCCTTTTTTTTGTTCATTCGATCCGTTTGAATAAAACAGATTGAACGAGGTCGTTTACAGCCAGAAGGTGAGATTCACCATTCCAGAGAGTTCAGAGACGCTGTTGGTAAAGTTACTCGAAATATAAGTCACTTGTGGACTGATTGTAAAATTTGGTGAGACAGCAAAGCTGTAACCAGCTGATGCACCGTAAGCGGTCGCATCATCAGAGATCGACAAACCAGCGGTTTTAGTTTCGGCAAAAGTCATCCCTAAAAGACCACTGACCCAAAAGCTGTTTTCATCGGCTTCATTAAAATAATATGTGGCTTCTGCCATCACATTGTCCAGCACGTACTCGGGGCCGTTGGTAATATTGTTGGCTTCGGTTGTTACACGATGGATGTAGATACCGGCGGCAAAATGATCGTTAAAAAGCAAACCGGCACGAGCTCCATAGGAAAGTTCAGAATCGAACTCGGCATTGGAGCCACTGATGTCCATTTGTGTGAGACCCAGCATACCTGATAGATAGAACGCGTCTTGTGCGTAAGAGGTTAATGGTAGGGCGAGAAATGTGAGTATAAGTACGAGTTTTTTCATAAACTCCTCCTTTATTGTCCTTTTTCGTTTATAAAATCCACAAAAGTTTTGAGTTCCGCGATGCTCTCTTGAATATCCTCAAGGGCTCTGTGGGACTCCTTCTTGTCATAGGTCACTTGAAATTTGGGACCCATAATCAGCTTCCATGCAGTGACGTCCAACATGCGATAATGAAGCTTGGATGCTAAGTTTGGCATATAAGCATCGATAAATTTGCGATCTTGCCCAATACTGTTGCCAGCTAAAATGGCAGGTTCTTCGGCAAAATGCTTTTCTACCAATTCACACAACTGACCTTCCACGTTTTCTTGTTTTGGGGCCGAAGGAATTTTGTCCACGAGGCCGCTATCCGTGTGGTGTTGTGTGTTCCACTCGTCCATGTTGTCAATAAAGCGGGGTTCTTGGAATACGATGGATTCGTATTTATCAAGCTCATTGAAATCCATATCAGTGACGATTGCCGCGACTTCTATGATTCTTTCTTTATTAACGTCTAAACCAGTCATTTCCATATCTATCCACAAAAGTTTATCCATAGCTCAATCTTTCCTTTACAGGGTAAATCAAATGAATTGTTAAAGGATAGACCCTTCACGACTGAATGGGTAGGATGTAGAGCCCGATGGGGCTGGGCGGCTCAAATGGCTATTCGAGGATTATTACAAGGCAACCTGTGTTTTTTTTACCACTGTCGAGAGCTTCATACTCCCAAGGATAACCACCAAGTTTAAGGTATCGCAAGAGTTCAGCTTTGACTTTGCCACTGCCTTTGCCAGGCATGATTTTGACTCGATCTTTGTTTTGGTGTTTAACTATAAATTGATCAACACGATCGAAAACCTCATCCACTGTTCGTCCGTGGAGATCTAAAGTAGGGAGGGGTTTTCGTTTTTTAGATTTCATAGATTTTGATCATCACATTACAGACAAAGCTCGTCAATTTGAGCTCTGAAGAAAGTGCGAACTTCATCCAATGCCGCCGCGGGATCGTTTCCATTGCGATCGGTGACATGAAATTCACCACTGGGGGCACACTCAGGTGTTGCGAAGTAAATATCGAAATCGACTGCGGGGCCACCAGGGTTGCTTGATTGGTCTGTCAAAAGACCTTTGGCATCCAATGCCAGACGTGGAAAGGCGCAGCCAGGTGTTTGCACTTCAACTTCGGTGCGAGGCGCACGAATTTCAGTGGTATCGATATAGTTGGCGAAAAAAGAACTTAAAGTGCGGCTCTCTTCTTCATTAAGATTTTTTCCAGCATCGCAGTTGTCGGCTCGCACAGTTAAGACAGGGATAGAATTCTGACCGGTGATGGTTACCAATGTTGAAACATAAGTCGCCATGTAGTCGGTTTCGTAATAGAAAATATCGTCACTGCCGACTGACCAAATGGTCTCAAGAAGTTGGTTGGCTACAACTTTGTTATCAAAGGTAAGATCTTGATTCACTAAAAATTCCGGTGGAGGTGGTTGGTCTACGCCACCCGTATTGTCATTATTGCCATTAGTTCCAGCAGCATTGTTGTTGGATTCTCCGGCAATACTTTTCATCTCGGAACAGTTCTGAAAAAGAACGGTACTACTGATTATGAAAAACGAAAAAAGTAGGATGATATCAAAGCGTTTCACGGTTCTACCCCCCCAGGTATCTCTCTATTGTATTACCCTTAGGTCGTGAGCCATAGAAATTCTCAAATTGACCGTCCTAAAATCTCAAAATGAGACACATTTCCGTCAATTTCGCGGATTCTCCATTCATTGATCTTTGAGGGGACCTCTGATAGCTTCTGGAGCCTGACATATAACGAGGAGAAGGTCGGTGATAAAACGGGCTTTAGTCTGTGGCGCCTCTCAGGGCATAGGAGCAGCAACAGCGATTGAAATGGCCAAGCAGGGCTGGCAAGTGACAGTGGCCTCACGGTCTCAGGAGAAACTAGAAAAACTTTGTGCGACACTGCCAGGTGATGGTCATGATTTCTTAGCATTTGATATCGGCCAGCCCGATCAGTGGGAGCCCATGGTTCAGGCCAACCACGGCAAGAACCCTTATTCGGCCCTGGTCCTCAATTCAGGCGGTCCCAAGGGCGGTCCCATTTCTCAAGCCGCTCCGGAAGAGTTTATCCAAGCTATGCAAAATCATTTGGTCGCTAACTCTGTGTTGACCCGAATTGTGATGGAACAAATGAAAAAACAAAACTGGGGGAGAATACTGACTGTGACGTCGACGTCAGTGAAAGTTCCGATACCTCATCTGGGGGTTTCGAATACAGTCCGTGCCGCCGTGGCCAGTTGGGGAAAAACTCTGTCACTGGAATTAGCTCCTTTTGGTGTTACGGTGAACAATGTGATGCCAGGCTTTACCCAGACACCTCGCTTGGAATCACTGATTCGAGCTAACGCCGACAAATTAGGAAAAAGCTTTGCTGAGGTGGAGAGTGCATGGAAAGACAAGGTTCCCATGCGGCGTTTTGCAAAACCGGAAGAGACGGCTGGGTTAATTGCCTTTTTGATGAGTGAGGGTGCTGATTATATTACTGGCCAAAATATTGCTGTCGATGGTGGAAGGTTGGGGTGTCTATGAAATTCGATATCTTTTTGTCCATCTGTCAGAATGAAGTGAATGGAGTGATTCCTTCTGAAAGACATATGTTTGAAAACTTCTTTTCGCAAATTCAATTGGCTGATGATCTTGGCTTTTCAACGGCATGGGTGGCAGAAACTCATTTGTCTTGCCAGGTGCAGAAACAAAATCCATTTGCCGTGATTCCCAACTTTAAAGGTGAGATAGGTTTAAACACAGATATTTTACAAGTGGCTCACTTGGTTTTCCAAAAGACAAAGAACTTAAAAATTGGATCTGCCATTCGTAATATCTTATGCAATGGCGGACCAGTGGCCCATGCTGAAGCCGTCAAGACTTTCCTGACACTCCATTCGTTCAATCACGCAGCTGAAAGATCTCTTGAACTCGGTTTTGCAGCCGGTCGATTTCCCTTTTCAAATCGACCCTACGGAATTCGACCACGGAATAAAACGGAGATAGCCGCATGGCCGGCTTTGAATGGAAGAATCTTTTTGCAAGCCACAGAAATTTTTCTTCGACTTTTAAAAGGTGAAACCTTTGCGATAGAAGATGTCACCCCCATCGAACTGGAGAGAAAACATTTTCGCAGTGATGAAGACTGGGAAAAAGTGATCAAGGCCTTTGTTGATGAACACGGCGTCGGTGGGAATGTCGATAAGATTCCGGTGCGATCTTTTTGGGATTTTGAAAAAGTGGGTGTAATTCCATTTGATTCTCCCCTTAAGTATTTAAATCTGACTATTGGGGCGCATTGGGCAGAGGCTCATGAAGTGGCCAATAAATACTTGCCTTGTGGAGTCTTTAATTTGTCGATCACTCCTCCTAAAGTGATTGAAGCCACGCACGAACGCATGAAGCAAGTTTATAATAAAGCCGGTGGAGAGTGGAATCGCTCGTTGATGCCACGAACGGTTTTAGTTTTCGTCAGTGATGACCCCAACTTGAGTGTTGAAGAAAACGACGCCGAAGCGAAAGATATGGCCAAACAAGCCAATGAAGCCTACTGGACAGCGATACAAGGGACCATTGATCCTGTGAAGTTGGCCGCCGCGGTCGACAATGCGTTGGCAGGACACCCGGATACCATAGCGACACAGATGAAGGAACGTTTCCACCCGGAAGACCGTTTAATGCTTTGGTTTGATTTTAACAATCATGACAATGAAAAAGTTTGTGGGGCCATGAAATCTTTTATGGAGAAAGTGGGGCCACAAGTTCAGGAGTCAGACGTATGATGCAGTTGAAAAATTTAATTGGCGGCGAGATGATGGCTCCGTTGAGCGGTGGGTATCTTGATAATTTTGCACCTGCGACCGGAGAGATCTATTCGCAAGTTCCTAGCTCTGATAAAAAAGATGTGGATTTGGCAGTGGCTGCCGCCAAGAAAGCGTTTCCGTCTTGGTCGAAAAAGGCGCCGGCAGACCGAGTGGCTCTACTGATGAAGTTGGCCGACCTGATTGAAAGAGATTTTTTAAAACTGGCTGAGGCTGAATCAAAAGATCAGGGGAAACCCTTGTGGCTGGCCAAAGCTGTGGATATCCCTAGAGGGAGTGCCAACCTTCGTTTTTTTGCCCACGCAATTATGAGTTACAAGTCGGTGGCCTTCACTGACGTTGAGGGTGTGGTAGAGTACATCAACCGAAGCCCGATTGGGCCTTGTGCTTTGATTTCTCCTTGGAATTTACCACTGTATCTGCTGACCTGGAAAATTGGTCCCTGCATAGCTTCTGGTAATACCGCTATTTGTAAACCTTCCGAAATGACACCGGTAACGGCTCACATGCTTAGCGAATTGATCATAGAAGCTGGGTTTCCTCCCGGGGTGATAAATATTGTTCATGGTGAAGGTGGTCGCGCTGGCCAAGCTTTGTTAGAACACCCGGATGTTCCAGTTGTCTCATTCACTGGAGGTACGAAGACAGGAGCCCATATTGCCAAAACTGTGGCACCGCAGTTTAAAAAAATGAGCCTGGAGCTGGGTGGTAAAAACCCTAACATTCTTTTCGCCGACTGCGATTTTGAAAAAGCTGTAAAGACAACTTTGCGATCAAGTTTTCTCAATCAAGGTGAAATTTGTCTGTGCGGCTCCAGGATTTTTGTAGAACGTCCGATTTTTCAAAAATTTGTCGAGCGATTTGTTAATGAAACGGATCAACTTGTGGTTGGCGATCCCATGGATAAGAAAACATTTATTGGAGCTTTGGTGTCCAAGCCTCATTTGGATAAAGTCTTGAGCTACGTCGAGATGGCACAAAATGATGGCGGCACCGTTCTGACCAAAATGGAGTTAGGAGATCTGCCAGAGTCGATGGCGAACGGCTATTTTATGCGGCCGACAGTTATCACAGGATTGAATCAGGACTGCCGCACTCAAAAAGAAGAAATTTTTGGTCCAGTTGTGACAGTCACTCCTTTTGATTCGGAAGAGGAGGTTCTAGAAATGGCCAATGCGGTGGACTACGGTCTCTCAGCAAGCCTTTGGACATCGGACAACTCTCGGGCCTTACGCATGTCTCGAGAAATTCAAGCGGGCACAGTTTGGGTGAACTCTTGGATGTACCGAAACTTAAGGGCTCCGCTCGGTGGAATGAAAAACTCAGGAATCGGTAGAGAAGGTGGGGAGTATTCGCTTAACTTTTTCACTGAAACGCAGAATGTGAGTCTTTCTTATTGATCTGATTTTTCATCTTCGGGGAATTGAATGGATTCAATCCTGGTGGTTCCTTCAAACTTCCCCTTTCGGCTCTCTTCTTTTTCGACTTTCTCGATAATCAGGTTCCATGCTGGGGAATAGTAGTAGAGCCCTGAAATTTTTAGATCATCGGTTGTGGTGTCGCATTTTACGACAAAAACATCAATAGCCTGCCCAGCCACAGTTTTCTTAGCGGCATCTTTGACTGTGCAACTTCGTTCAGATTCAGTAAAGGCTCCCCCTGCCACCAATGTTTTATAGCTGAAGGTGGCACTTTTACCAATGTGAAGTGGGTAGAGATTGTCGTAATTCCCTTTGGGTGTCACAGCAATATTGAAAAGTTTTTTAGAATACCAGCGCAAAGGTGGAAGAAAAGCATTAGAGGAAATATGTTGCGAACTCCAGACCCCTGTTTTTCCATCTTGAAAATAACTGTACATAGTCGAGCCACGCAGCTTTTTAACCGCTAGTGTATTCACTTGATTGAACTCGTAGTCTCCTGTAATTGAGTTAAATTTTACTGCCTTGTACTTAATTCTTGTTCCCTCAGGAAGTGGTTTCTTCTGGCCGGCTGGTACTGAAGAGAGTTTTCTCTCTGCCACATTTTTCATTCGGCCTGTCACTTCCGCCAATGTCGGTGTGTCTTTTCCATCGCTCGAATCATTATCTGGGTTTAAAAGTCCAGTCACAACATCTAAGGGACTCACTGCAAAACCTAGCGACTTTAAAACATTTTCCGAGATAGCGTAGTTGAGAAACAAAAAACCAATGACCAGTGAGAAAGTGATAACAGTTTTTGGCCTAAAAAGTGGAAAGGGTATTTTCGATTTCTTCTTGCCGACGAAATCAATTTCGTCGGTGGATGCAACGGCCTGATGTCTGTTCATCACCTTGGTACTGGCTTTAGATTTTTCAAAATTTTCTGTAGCAATATTGAGGCTGTCATGGTCGATGTGAATGGTTGAGGGCTTTGACGATTGGGATAGGTCGACGGTGTTGTCGTCGATCACTTCCTCGCTAGCTCTTCTTAGTTCAACCAGTTTTACTGCCAATTTTACAATGATTTCAATTTCTTGTTCCGAATAATTTCTTTGCAAAAGAGATAAGCGTATTTCTTCTCGATTGGTTACTACAATTTCAGGTCGGAGTGAAACTCCATGAAAGTCAGGAATCAAACTTTCACTGATTTTACCTAAATCTTGCAAAACTACATCGGTAGATTGGTAGCGGTTCTCTTTTTCTTTTGCAATCAATTTTGAGATTACAGATTGGAGTTCTGGAGGAAGTAATTGGCAGACGGACTCGGGAAGAGCTAATTGTTCATTGCGAATCATGTCAATGGTTTCGATTTTGCTGGCTAAGTTGAAGGGGTTTGTGCCGGTCAGAAGTTCATAGAAGACCACACCAACCGAGAAAAGGTCTGAGGCGGGTGTTGGTGGATGTCCTTTTAGGATCTCAGGTGCCATGTAGTTCAAGGTTCCAATAAAGTGATTCTCTTTGGTCAGTTTGGGGTCATCCTCAATAAGACTTTTTGAAATT
>CBDUOS010000098.1:0-13441 GCA_965368905.1 uncultured Bdellovibrionales bacterium
TTAACCGTGAGGTGGCCGGGAAAACTGGAACCACCAACGGCTATTACGATGCTTGGTTCATGGGGTATACTCCACAAGTCAGCACCGGTGTCTGGGTCGGTTTCGACCAAGAAAAAAGCTTGGGACGAGGAGAAGCAGGGAGTCGAGCCGCGTTACCCATCTGGCTGGAATTTATGCAGGGAGTTCACAAAGACACTGAAAAAGAGAACTTTCCAATTCCTAACAATATCGTCTTCGCAAATATCGATAATGAGACTGGAAAACTTGCAACGGCTCGCAGCCATGAAGTGGTTCGTCAGGCTTTTATAAGTGGAACAGAGCCTGGCATTGAGAATGAGGAAGAGGTCAACCGTCGCGAGGAAGAGGACAAAACAGACTTCTACCGTGAAGAATTCTAAATCAATAGCTAATTTCGACGAGTTTTGATAGTCTCTGGACCCAAAAAGGGAGTGGCAAAAACCGCGCCCTTTTTCAGGCAGGGACATCGAATTGAATATTGAACTTAAAGGCGTAAAGCAAAATAACCTAAAGAATATAGACGTGGATATTCCAATCAATTCCTTTACTGTGATTTGTGGTCCCAGTGGGTCCGGAAAAAGTTCTTTGGCCTTTGAAACTCTTTTTGCCGAAGGGCAAAGACGCTATATCGAAAGTCTCTCCAGCTATGCCCGTCAGTTTTTGAATCAAGCACCCAAACCCATGCTCGATAGTATCGCCAATGTGCCACCGGCTATTGCTCTGGAACAAAAAAACACAGTAAAAAACAGTCGATCCACTGTTGGCACAACTTCTGAGATTATCGAATACTTGCGTTTGTATTATTCAAAACTTGCAACCGCCCATTGTCCCAATGGCCATGGTCCGGTGATTAGTGATTCGCCCACCTCCGCTACTGATAAATTGATTCAAGAATGGGATGGCAAAAGAGTCTATTTGACCGCACTAATCAAACAAAAATCACGGCGATACAATAAATCCGATTTGCTCAAATCTTTGCTGGCTGATGGCTTCAATCGCATATTGGTGAATAAGAGTCGTTCTAAAAAAAGTTTAAATCTCACTTCTATAGAAATTGGACCACAAACAAAAGTAAAAGACATTCCAACAAAAGAATTCTACCTGGTGGTGGACCGCTTACAAATTTCTGAAGACGACCGTGGCCGACTCGTTGATTCTTTGGGTCAGTGTTATGAAATGTCCATAAAGTTTAATCAGCAAAGTCACGGAGCCACTCAAGTGATCTCGACTGACAATGACGTGATCAAATTGAGCGACAGTCTCGCATGCTCAGAGTGTGATACCGTCCTACCAACAAAAGCACCACAACTTTTTAGTTTCAATTCACCAGTCGGCGCCTGCGATGTGTGCAATGGGTTTGGAAATACCTTGGACATTGACGAAAAAAAAGTGGTTCCAAACCCAACCATCTCTATCAAAGACGGAGCCATCGTACCCTTCTTTATGCCCAGTGCCGCCCGAGCTCGCCGCAAGCTAATGACCTACTGTAAATCGGCCAAGATCGATGTGGATCAGGCTTGGGAAGATTTGCCAAAAAAACAAAAAGAGACTTTATGGGAGGGCAACAGTAAGTTTTACGGGGTCCGCGGGTATTTTGAACACCTTGAAACAAAAAAATACAAAATGCATGTTCGTGTCTTCCTAGCTCGATTTAAAACGGCCTTCACTTGCCCGACCTGTAAAGGATCGCGACTTTTACAAGTCACAAACAACTTTTTAATCAATGGGCAAACGATCACTGACCTTTGCGAAATGAGTCTAAAAGACCTTTATCAATTCGTGCTCAACCTCCATTTGACTGAGTATGAGAAAGAAATGGTGAAGGATATTCATGAACAGTTGGTGTCTCGTTTGCGCTTCTTAAATGAAATTGGCGTGTATTACTTAACACTCTCAAGACAAACTCGCACACTTTCTGGCGGTGAGTTCCAACGCCTATTGTTAGCCAAGCAGCTGGGAATGGGCCTCTCACAAACGCTCTATGTATTAGACGAACCCACCATTGGACTTCACCCACGAGACAATGATCAGCTGATCAAACAACTCAAGGCTCTAAACGATTTAGGAAATACACTCGTTATTGTTGAACATGATCAGGATGTGATCCGTGAAAGTGACCACGTCATCGAAATGGGCCCTGGGTCGGGATACAAAGGTGGAACTATAATTTTCAACGGCAGCCGAAGTGATTTCGAAAAATGTGAAACCTCGAATACCAATCATTTTCTATCTAATGTCCGCAAAGAGGTTTATTCACCTCGCCCCGTAGGCCTCAAAGAATACAAATACTTTGTGGAGCTGAAAGGCTGCTCAGGACGCAACCTCAAGAACACCTCTGTCAAGATTCCACTGAATCGAATTGTAACCGTCACCGGTGTCAGTGGCTCCGGAAAATCAACTTTGGTTACAGAGACTCTTTATCCGGCTTTGCGGACAGAATGTGGGATCGAATATTCCCGCGGCGAACCTTATAAAAAACTTGTTGGATCACAGAATCTGAAGAATGTCCTGCATATCAACCAATCTCCAGTTGGAAAAAGTGCTCGCAGTAACCCTGCCACTTACTTGAAAATCTATGATGTGATTCGCGACATTTATGCCGGCACCCTCAAAGGTCGCAATCGCGGTTACACTCCCGGAATATTCTCTTTAAACGTTAATGGAGGCCGTTGCCCAGTTTGCAAAGGCTTAGGCTATGAACTGATCGATATGGTGTTTATGGATGACATCAAAACGGTTTGCCAATCCTGCGATGGCAAAAAATTTCGCAAAGAGATTTTGGAAGTAAAGTATAAGGGTAAAAACATTTACGAAGTCCTGCAGTTGACTGTTGCAGAGGCTATGGACTTTTTTGTCTCTTACCCAAACATCCGCAAACCACTCAGCGTGCTCAAACAGGTCGGACTGGACTACCTCACTCTCGGCCAAAGCACTTCTAGCTTAAGTGGTGGAGAATCTCAGAGAATAAAAATTGCACGCGAACTTTATAAAACCAACCAAAAGGCCACTCTCTATATATTGGATGAGCCAACAACCGGTCTACATTTTCGAGAAGTTCAGATGTTGATGTCAATCCTGCATCAAATTGTAGAAACCGGTGGGAGTGTTTTGCTGATCGAACACAATCTCGAAGTAATGGCACAGTCCGATTACATTATTGATATGGGACCTGAAGCCGGCGTCGATGGTGGAAAAATTGTCGCCCAAGGTTCTCCTATCGATATCTGCAAAAAGAAAACTCACACCGGAAAGTACCTAAAAGAATATCTTAATTTGTAAGTTGTGTTAGATCTGCTTTTCAGAATACTGAAGATTGTAGAACCGGGCATACTCGGCATTTTTCTTCAAAAGGTCTTCGTGCTTACCCTGCTCGACGATTTGGCCGCCCTTCATTACGATGATGCGGTCACTGTTAATTATTGTAGAAAGACGATGGGCAATGACCAAAGCCGTTCTTCCCCTTAGGAGCTTTTCAATTCCTTTTTGCACTTCAAGCTCACTGGCCGAGTCGAGAGCGCTAGTGGCTTCATCAAGAATTAAAATTGGCGGGTCTTTGAAAACCGCACGAGCAATACTAATTCTTTGTTTCTCACCACCTGAAAGGCGCCCACCACGTTCACCGACAAAGGATTGAAAACCTTCTTCCGTGTTTTCAATAAAACTGGTGGCATTGGCCACTTGGGCAGCCATCGGGACGTCAGTTTTATTTCTATTCAAATTGCCGAACCAAATGTTATTTTCGATGGTGTCATCAAACAAGAACACATCTTGCGTGACGTAACCAATGTGCGAGCGCAGATCTCGAGTGAGCATTTCATTAATCGGGATGCCCCCCACTTCCACAGTTCCCGACTGAGGATCAAAGAATCTTTGTAAAAGCCCAGCCAAAGTGGACTTGCCGGAACCACTCTCACCCACCAAGGCGACAATTTCACCTTTGTTGATTTGCAGGTCCACATTCTGTAAAACCGGTTTATCAGCGTAGGAAAAATTCACGTTTTTAAATTCAATCTCAGACCAAGTGTCAGGAAACTTTCTTGGGTGAACTGGCTCGAGCACCTGGCTCTCACTTGAGAGCACATCATTGAGCCGGTCCAGAGCGACCACATTTTGTTGAATTCGAATCACCGCCTGCTGAGTCTTTTTGATAGGGTTATTCAATAACCCGGCACCAATCAAAAATCCCAAGAAAGCCGACAGATCAGACTCTCCAGTGATAATTTGTTCTGCCTGAAACAAGCAGATTCCACAAACAAGGACTGAAGCAAACCACTCATTGATCGGGCTGCCCAACTCTTCGCGCTTGATGATCTTCTTTCTTTTACTAAGAAATTGATTCACCTGATCGGCAAACCTTTGTTTGATGGTTTGTTGCAAATTAAAGGACTGAATGACTCGAACCCCGTCCAGGCCCTCTTTAAGAGTTTTAGTAACTTCTTCTAGAGACTCTTGGCTTTCATGACCAAATCGACGCAAGCTTTTTGTAATAATTCGAATGACTGCGGCAAAAATAGGCAAGAACACAAAGCAACCGATGGTGATCTTCCAATTGGTGAAGAAGAGGTATCCAACAAGAAAGAGAGCAACGATGGGTTCACGAATCAAATCGGCATAATACTGAAGACCGTTTTGTAAAACCAAAGTATCATTGAGAGTACGACTAAGAAGCCCGCTGGAGCCTTTTTTCTGGCGCCCCAGATAGAGAACGTCCAAATCCAAAAATTTGTTCATAAGGGCTAGACGAATTTTAGATATAATCTGGTCACCTGTGTATTTCACTAAGAAGAAGTGAAAATAACGGATCATCCCCCACAATAAGTAATAGATTGGAAATGCCAAGGCGATATAAAACACAATCTCTTGGTTGGTCAGATGCATTAAAAATGTGTTCTCAGAGAAGTTCAGGGCTTCTGCGATTTTCATAAACTGAGGATTAGCCGCCAAACCTTGAGGCAGCTCATTGAGGGCCTGCATTTGGTTCTGAAAGATCTGCATCTGCTCGGGGTTGCTATCTCCCAGTGCTTGCATTTTGTCCTGCAGGTTATTCATCCGCTTCTCGACACCGAGCGCTTCGAAGGCTGCCAAAAGCGTTTGCGCCAAAACGGGCAAAATCACCTGCAACTGAGCATAGAAAACCCCTAAAAGAAGTGCCATTAGGATCTTAATTTTATAGGGTTTTACAAAGGGCCAAAGCCTTAGCCATGATTTATACATGTCGAACAACTTGGCAAAATTTAAGGTTAACTTCAATTCTTTTTTGACTGCACCTTAGACAGCTCTCAATTTGATACGTTTTTATCTTCGACAGCTGCCTGAAAACTACTGTATTTACAGCTATTTACAATATGTGACTAAATTCTTCGCAATAGTGTAAAGTTGTCCACTTTTTTGACGATAAGTAACTGTAGAGATTATTGACAGTAAGGAGTTACGGCATGATCAATTGGGATGAGTTTGAACATATCCATGTAATCAAAAAATTGAAGTTAATATTATCATCGTGGTGGAACATAGATGTTGTTTTTACTGATGAACGAGGACGCATGCGAGGCTATAAAGAGTCCGCCATTGTGAACCCCGCTGTTCAAGCCTTTCTTAATAAAGAGACCAACCGCGACGGACTCTCTGAAGAAGTATCCCGCTCGATCACAGAGATGCAGTCCAATGAAAGTCGTTTCTCTTTAACGAAGTGGTCTCATTCTGGATTTGATATGGCTGTTTTTCCCATCGTTATCGACGGTGAGTTTATGGGAACAGTTGTTGGTCTTGGATTCATCAAGGACACGGCCGAAACCAATCGTATAGACGAAGTCAAAGATCGTTTGAGTGGACAAGGGGAAACTCGCGACACCATCGATTTTGCAGTTTCAAAAATCCGTTTACTTGACGATAATGACCGTGCTCATTTTATCGATCTTGTTGATCTGGTTTCTCGAGAAATTGTAACTCTTCACTTAGAAATCACCAATCGCGAGGAGCGTATCCGCGAACTCAACAAGGAATTGGGAAGTCGTTACAAATATGACAATATGATTGGTAAGTCCCAAGCCATGCAAAGCACCTACGCCTTGCTTGATAAAATCAAGGGTGCTGATAGCACCGTTTTGATTCAAGGTGAAAACGGAACAGGAAAAGAATTAATTGCAAAATCAATTCACTACAACTCAATCCGTTCAGCCAAGCCATTCGTCATTCAAAACTGTTCGGCATTCAATGACAACCTGCTTGAGTCAGAGTTGTTCGGTCACGTTAAAGGTTCATTTACGGGTGCTCATAAAGATAAAAAAGGTCTTTTTGAAATCGCAGATAAAGGGACCTTCTTTCTTGATGAGATTGGTGACACCTCGCCTCAAATGCAGGTTAAACTTCTTCGTGTCCTACAAGAGGGAACATTTACACCTGTTGGTGCCTTAGAATCTAGAAAAGTAGACGTCCGTGTGATTGCAGCGACCAACCGCAACCTTCGTGAAATGGTTGAACAAGGCGGCTTTCGTGAAGATCTCTATTATCGTTTGAATGTAATCAACTTGCGTGTACCACCATTGCGTGAACGAAAAGAAGATATTCCTTTACTTGCCGAGTACTTTATTGATTTGGCATGTAAGCGCTCTGGAATTGGTAAACGTGTATTGACCAAAAGAGCCCTTGAGAAGTTGTATGACTATCACTGGCCCGGAAACGTGCGTGAACTACAAAACGAAATGGAAAGAATTGTCGTACTAAGTGGTGAAGAGACTAAAATCACTGCTGATATGCTTTCTCCTAAAATCATTGAAGGTGGTCAAAAGACCAAAGTTCAAGGAACTCGGGTGACTGGAAAGTTGAAAGACGCCATCGAAGAGCTTGAAATGCAAATGATAAAAGAGGGTCTACGTCGCACTGGCTGGAACAAATCCAAACTTGCAAAAGAACTGGGTATCAGTCGCGCTGGCTTGATCATGAAAGTTGAAAAATACGACCTCGATAAGCGAAGAGTACGGAAGAGCTAAAGCTCTTCCCCTTCAGACTTGGGTTTTTCAACCCTATTAACAATTGATTTCGGGGGGACAAAGAGCGTGAGCTTAGTCTCCTTGTTAGCCAAAATGGCCTTCACACCCTCCTCAGTGAGCTCCTTTTTCTTCAACTTCAATTTCTCAGTTTCTGACTCTAAGTAAATGTAGTTCTTGTTGTCCTTAACGTAGGTGCCTCGGATCTCCACATTGCTTTGGCTCCAAACCATGCTAGCCAATAGAAAAAATATCAAAAAAGTCGATACTTTCATAAACTTCCCTTTTTTTAATAATCTCACTAGAAGGATGGACACGCAAGGGAGCTCAACCGACTTCGACCTGTTGATATTATATCAACCCGTGAAAGTATTACTTATGGTTAATTCGATCACTCCTTGTGCGACTCTGTAAAAAACTCTTTACCTCCCACGACCTTAGTCATGCCTTTTACCTAACTATCTAATATTTAACCATTTTTGATGGTCAACTTTTTTTGAACAGTTATTCTTTTATATACTTTTTTCACGGAGGGTGGGCCAATTTTCGGCACACGTTTTGTATAAAGAATAATCTTGTGAAAGGAAGGGATCGAAGACATGGATACAATATTCAACAAGGTCAGCACAATATTTAAAGAAAGATACGGCGCTGAAATCAAAATAGACAGAGAATTAACAGCCACCCAAAAACGGCACGATATTATTAACGGATGGAGAAGTCCTTTTGTTTATTCAAGAACATTGCGACAGGTTTCATTTCCCATTTTTAACTCAAAACAAGAACTGAATGCGGTCGTAACGGCCCGCCCCGTCGAGAACAAAGACGCTGTGGTGTTTGCAGAAATGGCTCAGTTTTTACAATTGACCATTGCCGAACACGTGGATCTTTCCGATCAGTTGGAACTAAAAGACGAGACCTTGATCGCCATGGAAAAGGCACAAAACGATGGTGGAAAAGTCGTTCAGTTGATAACTAAGAAAAAAACGAACCCGTCGATTCAGTATAAAGAGCCTAGAAAGAAGAAGGTTGTAGACTTGAGCCCGATTTGGATCAGTGGAAATAATGGTGGATTTAACTCCCATATTGCATTCTCGGTGCATGACTGGGTGGGAAATTGGGCTTTTATCAACGCCAAAGAAACTCCTGATCTTGTTTGGAAAGATCAGCATGGTTGGCAGAATTTCCCACAAGTGACCCTATTCATCCCGGACATTCATGAGTTGTCTGAGAAGAAATTGAAAGTGTTGAAGGAGAACCTCACCAACATCAAAAAAATGGAGGGTCCAAAACCTCTAGTGTTGGTAACGAGCGCTCTTGAAACACCCGATGATATGATGGATTTGCGACACTTGTTTAAGCACTATAAATCCAACGACAAGGTATCCGCTCGTGTGCAGGCCCACTTCTTGGTTTTTCACCACACCAGTGAGTCACCTTTCGTGCACAGTGATGATCAGGCTGAAGGCATCTATTTTCTACCCTTTTCGCCGAACTCAAAGCTCTTGCACTGATTTTATTGCGTTGAATTATGGACCTAGGCTTACCCCTTGAGTTGAGATAAACTCGAGGGATGCCGCTCTTTCAAGAATTTCTACAACCCCTGCTCAACACGGAGGACTTCTCCGTGTCTCCCTTAGCTGGTGATGCTTCCACCCGTCGTTACTATCGCGTGATTTCTGATAAAAAATCATGGGTTCTCATGGAATGGGAGCCCTTCGAGAAAATTGCCGATTTTCCGTTCCTTTCTGTCCAAAAGTACTTTGACGAACAAGGGATCCGTGTTCCTAAAATTCACACTTACGATAAGGAGCGGGGTCTTTTTCTTCTCGAAGACCTCGGAGATCTCACACTGGAAAGACGTTTTTGGGAATTCCAAAATCAGGATTTTGTCATCCCCTTCTACAAACAGTCCTTGGACGAACTGATTAAAATTCACTCTCTGAGTTTTAACAAGCCCGATGGTAAGGTCTGTACCGCTTATCACAATGAGTTTTCTGTGGAAAAACTTCTGTGGGAACTCAATTATGCCAAAAAATATCTGCTGAAGGGTTTACTGAAACTCGAAATCCCCGCCGATCAAGAGACTGAACTGGACAGTGAGTTTCAGTCGGTCTGTGAGTCTTTGTACATATCGCCCCAAGTGATCTGCCACCGCGACTTCCATTCTCGGAATATCATGCTCACCTATGGTGAGGTTGCAATTATAGATTTTCAAGATGCGCGGATGGGACCACCTGCCTACGATCTGGTCAGCCTGTTCTCAGACTCGTATGTTGATCTTTCGCAAGATAAGATTGATGAGTTGATGAAGTATTACAAATCCAATTTTCCTTACTACAGTAATTTAAAATTGAGCGACTCTGAGTGGGATCACCTTTATCTACTACAAACCATTCAACGCTGCTTTAAAGCTTGTGGAAGCTTTTCATCTTTTAAGATGACCCGAGATGACAACCGTTACTTGAGCTATATCGCTCCCACTTTGCGACAGATTTTACAAAAGTTGGGGAACTGGAAGAAAAACAGCCAACTTGAACAGTTGTTATTACAGACACAGGACACCTGGGAGGATCTTTGAGTTTTTGCTTTATGCTCACGGCTGGCCAAGGAACCCGACTCAAACCATACACTGATTTTTTTGCCAAACCCACTCTTTCACTACTCAATATCCCACTAGCCTACTATGGCTTCTATTTGGCCCGCCAGGGTGGCTATAAAAACTTTTTAATGAACAAACATTATTTGCCAGAACAAATCGATAGTTTGGCTCTTTCTCTGCAAGATCATTGCAAAGAAATCAATACCATTGACGAAACTGAAGCCCTTCTTGGCAGTGGTGGCGCCCTGTGGAACGCTCGCGATATTCTACGCAAACATGAATTTTTTATGATAGCCAATGGTGATGAAGTCCTGATCCCCACCGATGATACCCTTCTCAACAAGCTGACCCAGTTTTTTAAGGAAAAAGACACTTTGGCTTGTTTACTCACTTGTGATCATACCGAGCTCCTGAAGACTTTGAAACCAGTTTGGGTCACGCCTGATCAAACCGTGATTGGATTTGGTATGGACCGTCCCCCAGGAGATCCAAAGCCTGTGCACTATACCGGTTACAAGGTGTTCTCGCGCAAGATTTTGGATTGGCTCCCTGATGGCAAGTCCAATATCTTTTACGAAGTCTTGGTTGAAGCCATAAAACAAAGGAAAAATATTTTTCACTTTCATCTCGATCAAGCGAACTGGCATGAAACCGGTAACCCTTTGTCTTTCTTCAAAGCCAGCCAAAGTTTGGCCCAGCACAACTGGAAGGCCATTCATCAACGGCGCCAATTTTTCGGCGCCACTCCTTTGCAGAAGTTTGAAAAAGAAGGAAAACAATTGATTTGTGATCGCATGGAATATCGCAATCGCATGGAAGACATTGATGGACATGTCGTGCTCGGTGATCAGGTTGATTGGACTCCAGGTGTGAAACTAGCCAACTCTATTGTGTTTCCTAATGTGGAAGTCACAACCCCACTGAGCCCGCACCAAGGTATCCACCTGCAAAAGGAGCTTTTATGAAAAAGTCCATCAAAGCACTGGGCATTATGAACGGAACCAGTTTAGATGCCGTTGATTACGCTTTAATCCGAGTCGACGCTGACTTCAAAAAAATGAAGTTTCTAGAACATTGGCAGAAAGATATCCCAACAAAACTCAAAAAAAATTTATTGGCCGCCGCACAGAACAAATTGACCACATATGACCTTTCCAATCTGCATTACGATCTGGGCCGACTCTACGGAAAACACTTAAGGCTGATAAAAAAGAATCACAATTTCGATTTGATTGGTTTGCACGGACAAACAGTGTTTCATGATGGAGCCGTGGCCACCGCACAGATCGGTCACCCCGGCTTTGCGTTTGCAGCAACCTCTAAGCCTGTGTATTTTGACTTTCGCGCCGCCGATGTAGTGAATGGCGGGCAAGGAGCCCCCTTTGCACCTTTTTTCCAGAAGGTTGTGGCCAAGCAAAACAAACTTGGCTCCTCGGCTTTCCATAATTTGGGAGGTATCTCCAACCTCACCATTTTTGATGGCAAAAAGTCGCAAGCTTTTGATACCGGCCCCGCCAACATCCTTCTCGATGCCTGGGTGCAAAAAGTAAAAAGTAAAAACTTTGATAAAGGAGGACTATGGGCCGCACAAGGGTTGCCTGATCCTCTGTTGGTGAATGAGTTTTTAAAGCACCCCTACTTCGCTAAGAAGCCACCCAAGAGCACCGGTCGCGAAGATTTTAACTTGGACATGATAGAGCAATGGGGTGGGTTGCGCTTCAAGCGCTTAAATTTCAATGACCAATTGGCCACACTGACCGAAGTGACAGCCCTGTCGATTGCTCAGGCATACCAAGCCCTTATCAGGCCACCAAAAAGTATTTATTTTTATGGGGGCGGAGTGCAAAACCCTTATCTTATGGAACGTATCGCATTTGATTTACCTGGAATCGAGCATCGGCTCACCGATGATTTAGGGTGGCCCAGCCAGGCTTTTGAAGCGAGCACTTTTGCTTTTCTCGCAGCAGCTCGCTATTTCAACAAGAAAGTCCATCTCCCCAAACTGACCGGGGCCCAAAAGCCCCAGCACCTGGGTTGTGTTTATTGCTGATGAAACATCGAGCTTGAATTCTTTTTGTATGCCTTGTTTATGATGGCCCAATTGTCGTCAAAAGGACCATTGGCCCCCCCCAACGAAGCCGGGCTACGTGAACTGTCTTTTGAGTACTTGTTCAATTTCTTTTGAAGCTCCGCTTTATTTAAGCCCTTATCTCCGATGAGTCCCGCAGGATTGTAACGACCGCCACTGCCACGGCTTCCGCCTCCGCCGCCACCACCACTGAAGCCACTACCAGCTCCCATGTAGCCTTGGTTAATATTGGTGTCGAGGTCTTCTTTTCCAGACCCATCGCCACCAGCGGAACCGCCACTGCTTCCGCTGAAACCTGTTCCGCCAGCCAAGCCAGATGCAGAAAAAGGACTACTCCCTCCGCTCCCACTGTCGCTGTCACTGGCTTCTCCACCGGGTTCACCACTTTGAGCGCCATCGAATAGGTCTCCTGCACCACTCGAAGTTCGTCCATTGAGAGCGGCCACGCCGCTCAGACCCGCGCGTGTCCCTGAAGGTCCTGACTGCTCATTACATTCTATCAAGAGATGGGCGTACTCACCGTTGCACTCATCTTCGTCTTCTGTTTCCGCAGCCAAACTTGCCGATCCATCTCCCTGCCCGATGCCGAGTTGCTGTAAGATCGCAGCCACCGCGGCAAGAATATCTGCAAGGTTTGCATCCATAGCCGCTGCTTGGGTTTCAAGAGTCTGTTGCTCTTGTTGACATTGCCCACGGGTATCTAACTTTTGATTGGCTTGTTGATTGAGCTCATTTGCTGTTCCTGGATCTGGAGCACTCGCGGCTTGTTGACGCAATTGGTTCGCCTCATCGGTACAGACCTGATTGCACTGATCAAATGCGGCTCGACAATCTTCTCGCACACGGCTGAGTGAGGCTCGACTGTATTGTGCATTGGTTTCCGCATCTCGTGCCCGTTGCCCCGCCCCTTGATCACCAGAATTAAACATTCCAGCAAGACCTTGTTGTTGTTGCGCAAGCTCCAGATCTGTATTGCGACTGCAAAAATACTGCATATTATTTGGAGCTGAGTCACACTGCTGAATATGCTGTGGTGCCGTTTCAGCATTGTAGGGGTTTGCGGTGTTACCCCATGCACTGAGTGTAAAAAGAAGTCCGCCTGTTATGGTTAAGATAAGTTTTAGACTCTTCATATTATCTGCCCTTGTTTACAATTTCTCGGTTAAAAAATCTTTTTTTCTTATTTTCAGATCCGTACTTTTGATTTACGATCATAAACAAATTCCCCATTCCAATTCCGATTGGGTCCCCGTTAAAAGTGGTCGCCAGTTGCGAAGCAGCGGCTTCAGCCAGACCACGACCTTTCTTCTTTTTTCGAATCTCAATTTCCTCAATGTAGGTATCGGCACCATCGACGATTCCAGAGCCTCCTGATGAGTCATCTGCACCAAACCCACCTCCGGCTGCAGAGACAGCTTGCCCTTCGTCTTCAGCGGCAAGATCGCCCAGATCCACTCCCGCTTTGTTGGCGGCCGCATTACGAATATCTCCAGACTCTCTCAAAAATTGGGCGGCTTGCTCAGGAGTGGCTCCTTTAGCAATCAAACCATCAGCGGATTGTAAATCGGCCGATGTGTAAGTTTCACCATTCGGACCAGAAACCGATCCATCACCGTTCAAGTCGCCTTCCCGGCTGCCGGCAGCATAAACAGTCAGAAAGTATGCCAGATCCCTGCCGTCGCCATCGCCGTCAAGGTCGATGTCGCCCTTGCAGGTGGGAGAGACAGCGAGCTGCCACGTTGGATG